>USHF01000201.1 GCA_900554465.1 uncultured Collinsella sp. | reverse complement strand
ACGAGATCTGCGCATGTCTCGTGGGCTCGGAGATGTGTATAAGAGACAGTCACCGCAGCATCCAACTCCGGCGAAGACTTCGTCGTAACATTCGCGTTTTCAACGAATAAGTTTCAATATTTCGAGTAACGCACGCGGCAGACGTCCGCCCAAACAAAAACGTGCAGCCCAAACAAAACGTGCCACCCCAAACGGGGCGGCACGCCATCTTTTATCAGCCAACTCGCTGAAGTAAGGCTGCGAAGGCCGCGGGGCCGGGAGGGGTTTCCTAAGGGCACATCCCGCAGCCGCAACGCGGCGAGGACGTGCCCGTGGAAACCCCGCAGGCCCCGCGGCCGGTGGGAGCAACGCTACTTCACGACCAAAATGTCGCAGTCGGTGTTGCGCAGCAGGAACGTCGAAATCGAACCCAGAAGCGCATACTTGATCGAGGACAGGCCGCGAGCGCCGCAGAGCACCAGGTCGGGCTTGACCACGTCGAGCATCTCGTCTTTGAGCGTCTCGCGAATACGACCGGCGCGTATCATGACCTCGACCTCGGGAATATCGGGATTGGCCTTGGCCTCTTCGAGCTGCTTGGCGATGGAGTTCTTAAATGCCCCCTCTAGGCCGTTGACCAGGTCGACCGGATAGGAGCCGGCGCTCTCGAGTGCCGTGGAATCGATAACGTGGCCGATAATCAGCTTGGCGCCGTTGTTCGCGGCGACCTTGATGGCGCGTGCGAGCACAAAATCCTGCTGCTCAGTACCGTCGAGTGAAACAAATACCTTGGTGTAGCCCTCGTTCATGGTTTCCTCCTTGGTCTATCGCACGGGCGCGGGGCTCGTGCGTCGGGCGGGCGCGGGTGCGTTGACCGCCGGACACTTTATCTTGTTGCAGTTATACCCAAGGATTTCGGTTTAACTGCTCGCAATTCTGTGAACGGGCGAGTTTTTTGGTAAGGGTAGGCGCGGTCGCACCGCCAACGGTTGATAATGGGACATCGCCCGCATCGTCCGCAGAACATCTACCGGCGGGTGTCTAACGAGGGGGTCCCTTTGGATATTATCGAGCTTCTAAAATCTGCCTTCATGGGCCTGGTCGAGGGCATCACCGAATGGCTGCCCGTTTCGTCGACGGGTCACATGATCTTGGTGGACGAGTTCGTCAAGATGAACGTGAGCGAGACGTTCTGGAATATGTTCCTGGTCGTGATTCAGCTCGGCGCCATTCTGGCCGTCTGCGTGCTGTTTTTCCACGAGCTCAACCCGTTCTCGCCCAGCAAGGGCAAGGAGGGCCGTCGCGACACCTGGGTGCTGTGGGGCAAGATTGTGCTCGGTTGCATTCCTGCGGCGGCGATCGGCCTGCCGCTCAACGACTGGATGGAGGAGCATTTCTACAACGCTCCCGTCGTGGCGCTGGCGCTCATTGTGTACGGCGTGCTGTTTATCGTGATAGAGAACTGGCGCGCGAGCAAGCGCGAGGAAATGGCCGTTGCCGGTTCGTTTGGTTCGCGTGCTGTGGTGTCGGGTGGACGTCCCGCCGGTGCGCACTTTGCGGCGTCCGCCACGGCTACCGCTGAGGATGAGGACGATGACGAGAATCTGGACTTTGGTTCCATCGCCACGCTCGAGGACCTCAGCTGGAAGACTGCGCTGGGTATCGGCTGCTTCCAGGTGCTTTCGCTGGTGCCTGGTACGTCTCGCTCCGGTTCTACCATCATCGGCGGCCTGCTTTTGGGCTGCACGCGCTCGGTGGCGTCTAAGTTCACGTTCTTCCTGGCCATCCCTGTCATGTTTGGCGCGAGTGCGCTCAAGCTGGTCAAGTACTTCATCAAGGGCGGCACGTTCGGCACCAACGAGATCGCCATCTTGGGCGTGGGCTGCGTTGTTGCCTTTGTGGTTTCGCTCATCGCCATCAAGTGGCTCATGGGCTTCGTCCGCCGTCACGACTTTAAGTGCTTCGGTGTTTACCGCATCATCCTGGGCATCGTAGTGCTCGCATACTTCTTCGTTCTGGAGCCCATGCTCGGCCTCTAACTTAGTCGACGCTGCGCGGCGGCCAGAGCGACAGCTTGTCATTCAAAGAGGGTGGCATGACCAAAAGGTCTATGCTGCCCTCTTTTTTGGGCGATGGGGTGGGTCCGATGGTGGCGCACGGAGTCGTGGTGTGATTTGCGTCGGTGTCCGCGCGGCTCGGTATACTGGTACGGCTCAAACTATGGCGCTGCCCGCAGGCGCGCCGTCCGTCAGATGAGGAGTCGCCCATGACCCAGCCCCTGCCCTGGGAAAAGAACACTGCCGCGCCCGTGCCGCCCGCGCCGGAACCCGTGCCGCTCGATGCATACACCGCCCCCGCTGCGCCGGAGCCCGAGCTCGTTCCGCTCGACATCTACGACGCTCCCGCGCCGACGCCCAAGCCCGCCAAGCCGCTCGTCGACATCGACAGCCTTAATCCCGCCCAGCGCGAGGCGGTCCTGTCCACCGAGGGCCCGTTGCTGGTGCTCGCCGGCGCCGGCTCGGGCAAGACCCGCGTCTTGACCTTCCGCATCGCACATATGCTCGGCGACCTGGGTGTTAAGCCTTGGCAGGTTCTTGCCATCACGTTTACCAACAAGGCTGCGGCCGAGATGCGCGAGCGTCTGGCGGCACTCATCCCAAGCGGCACCCGTGGCATGTGGGTGTGCACCTTCCATGCCATGTGCGTGCGCATGCTGCGCGAGGACGCCGACCTGCTGGGCTATACCGGTCAATTCACCATCTACGATGACGACGACTCAAAGCGCATGGTGCGCGACATTATGCAGGCGCTCGGCATCGAGCAAAAGCAGTTCCCCATCAACATGATCCGCAGCAAGATCAGCTCTGCTAAAAACGCCATGATCGGGCCCGAGGACATGCTCAAGAGCGCCGATAGCCCCAACGACAAAAAGGCCGCGCAAGTCTACCTGGAGCTGGAGCGCCGCCTGCGCGCCGCCAACGCGATGGACTTCGACGACCTGCTCGTGCGCACGCTCGAGCTACTGCGCACCCGCCCCGAGGTGCTCGACAAGTACCAAGAGCGCTTCCGCTACATTAGCGTCGACGAATATCAGGCTGTCTCTTATACACATCTCCGAGCCCACGAGACATGCGCAGATCTC
>USHF01000200.1 GCA_900554465.1 uncultured Collinsella sp. | reverse complement strand
ATGTCTCGTGGGCTCGGAGATGTGTATAAGAGACAGGCATTGCTCGGCCAGCATGGATCCCGTCACGCACGAGACCGCCGTGTTCTTTGGCCTGTCCGGCACCGGCAAGACCACGCTTTCGGCCAACCCCACGCGCCTACTGATCGGCGACGACGAGCACGGTTGGTCCGACATGGGCATCTTCAACATCGAGGGTGGCTGCTACGCCAAATGCGAGGGCCTGGACGCGTTCCACGAGCCTGAGATCTTCAACGCCGTCCGCTTTGGCGCGATCTGCGAAAACGTGGTGCTCGACGAGAACCGCAAGCCCAACTACGACGACATCTCGATCACGCACAACACGCGCGTGGCATACCCTGTGGAGCACATTCCCAACGCGTGGACCAAGGGCATGGGCACCACCCCGAGCGTCGTGCTCTTCCTGACCTGCGATGCCTTTGGCGTGCTGCCGCCCATCTCGCGCCTGACGGCCGACTCCGCCATGTATCACTTTGTGACGGGCTTTACGGCCAAGATCCCCGGCACCGAGGTCGGCGTCACCGAGCCCACGCCCACGTTCTCTTCGCTGTTTGGCGAGCCGTTTATGCCGCTCGACCCCATGGTCTATGCCAAGATGCTCGGTGAGCGCATCGCCGACGGCCGCACGCGTGTGTACCTGGTCAACACCGGCTGGATCGGCGGCGGCTACGGCGTGGGTCATCGCATCGAGCTTGCCTACACGCGCGCCCTGGTGGCCCGCGCCCTCGACGGTACCATCGAGGACAGCGAGTTCGTGCACGACGACATCTTTAACGTCGACATTCCCACCACGTGCCACGGCGTACCCGACGGCATCCTGGTGCCGCGCCAGTATTGGCAGAGTACCGTTCGCTACGACGAGGCCGCGCACAACTTGGCCGTGATGTTCGAGGAGAACTTCGAGAAGAAGTACTCGCACCTGCCCGAATCCGTCAAGGCCGCCGGTCCGCATGCTCAGGTGCACGCCGACGCCCGTCATCGCGGCCACGGCCTGCTGGGACTTCGCCACTAGCGTCGCCTCAGACCCAAAACCACCATAAAGGGGACAGGCACCTTTGTGGTGGTTTTACTCGCGCGGATGACTCGGGTTACAATACGCCTGACATATTGCCCCCTTCTCTGGATGGGGGCAGCGTAAGCGCTCTTGTGGCGGCACCGTAGGACTTTGAAGGTGGCCGTCGTAAGGGCGCTTTTTGTTTAGGCGCCCTCGCTCGGGCGCGCACGATGAAGGGAGAGCGCATGAAGAGCTTTATTGCCGAGGATTCGTTTTGGGAGCTATTTCCGCAGGCGGCTATCGGTGTTGTGGTCGTAAAGGGCATGAAGCCCGCGGCTCAGATTCCTCAAGAGGACGTGGATGCGATTGCGGCGTTGCTCGACCGCGCCAATATCGACGCGGAGCGTCATCTGACCAGCGATACTATCAGCGAGAACGCACCGGTCAAGGCATGGCGCGAGGCTTATCGGCTGTTCAAGACCAAAAAGGGCGCCCGCTGCTCGATCGAGAACTTGCTCAAGCGCGTGCTCAAAGGCAAGCCGGTGGGCCACATTACGCCCGCGGTGGACATCTACAACACGGTGTCGCTGACCTACGCGCTGCCCGTTGGCGGCGAGGACCTACATGCTATCGAGGGCGATCTGCGGTTGGCGGTGACCGACGGTGGCGATGCGTTTCTGCCGCTTGGCGAGGAGACAGATGACCCGACGCTTCCCGGCGAGCTCGCCTACATTGATGACGCGGGCGCCGTGTGCCGCTGCTGGAACTGGCGCGACGGCGTGAGAACGGCCCTGTCCGACGATTCGGCCGATGCGTTCCTGGCGATTGAGTGCGTGGAGACCGAGCGGATGGGGGATTGCCAGGCCGCGATCGATCGCTTAGCCGAGCTGCTCGAGCGCTATCTGGGAGCGACGGTTGTCATTAAGACGCTTGTGACCCGCGACAATCCTTGCGTGGAGCTGTAGCGACGCCTAGAACCTATTGATGCCCCAAACCACCACAAAGGCGCCTGTCCTTTGTGGTGGTTTTTATGTTGATGGGTTAACAATTGAGATATTTGGGTATGGGGGTTCGCGCAAGCGGCTAAGATGTTTACCCGTTAGCATTATGCAAGCGAAAGGCGGTCGTCTCCCATGCAGCAGAGCGACGAGACACGTTTCGAGGACTTTGTCGGACTGATCAGCGGACTCTACAAGGAGATCCAGCGCATTAAGACGTCTGAGGGCGCAAGGCTGGGTCTCAAGGGCTCCGACGTTATGTGCCTGTACTATCTTGAGCGCAGCAAGGACGGCCTGACTGGCGCCGACCTGGCTCGCATGGCAGGCGTGACCCGCGCCGCCGTCTCGCGTACGCTTGCGCATCTGGAGGAGGGTGGCTACGTCGAGGTCGATGATTCGGGCGATGCCGCCGTTAAGTATCGTGCTCCGGTGCGCCTGACCGCTCTGGGCGGCGAGAGCATGAGCGAGGCGGACCGCATCATTCGCGAGGTGCTCGATACCACCGGTAAGGCTATGGGTGTGGAGCAGCGCGAGCAGATGTATGCGTCGCTGCGCACGATTCTCAACACCCTGCGCGAGATCTAAGGCCGCCAAGGCATTTGCTTCCAATTAACAACTTAACAACTGCATAGTCCCGTTTGAGCGCGTATGCCGTGCTGGGGCATTGCTGTCAAAATTCCCCGCGAGAGGTCCGCGAAAGAAAGGATTCGCTATGTCCATTCGTATTATTACCGATTCCGCGAGCGATATGTCGCCGGCGGAGCACCCGGCACTGGCCGTTTTGCCGCTGTCCGTTACCTTTGGCACCGATGTGTACATGGATGGCATCGACATCGATCACCAGCGCTTTTACGAGATGCTCGTGGAGCGCGATGAGCTGCCCAAGACCGGCCAGGTCAACCCGTACGCGTTTTCGCAGGCGATTGCCGAGGCGCGTGAAGCCGGCGATGAGGCTGTGATTATTACCGTGGGCGCTAAGCTATCAGGCACCAATCAGAGTGCCCGTACCGCACTTGCCGAGGCGCCGGGCGGCGACGTGTACGTGGTAGACAGCAACAACGTCACCCTGGGTGAGCGCGTCCTGGTCGAGTATGCCCTGCGCCTGGTGCTGTCTCTTATACACATCTCCGAGCCCACGAGACATGCGCAGATCTCG
>USHF01000199.1 GCA_900554465.1 uncultured Collinsella sp. | reverse complement strand
CGCGATTGGCGAAAATACGTTGGTGAAAATGGTGAAAAATATATTGACGCTAACAACGCCCCGCTCGGCGCGCAGGCACATGGCGATCTGCCTGTGGCCGCACCCGTTGGCGGTGCGCGAGAATATCTCGGCGGCGGCCTCCCAGAGCTCGGGCCTGGTGGGAGCCTTCGGGTGCGACAGCGCGTAGTAGTAGCTCGACCTCGCCAGGCCGGCGCACTCGAGCAGGTCGGCGAGGGGGTATTGCCCTGAAAGCCCGCTCACGACCGCGGCCTTCTCGCCGTTCGAGAGCGTTTCTCCGCCTTCAGGGCGATCGATTTTTTTAGGTAGGCGTTCTCCGCCTCGAGCCTCTTGATCCTGCGCTCGAGCTCTTGCTCGCGCGTCGTCTCCCCGGACGGGGAGCCGGACCCCCTCGGCCTCCCCCTGGGCTTTGGCCTGAGCGCCTCCGGGCCCTCCTCCCTGTAGGCCTTCAGCCATTTCTTGAAAGGGCTTGGCGAGGCTATCCCGAACTTCTCCATGGCCTCGGGCTTCGTCATGCCCTCGTCGACGACCGCCCTGACGGCGGCCAGCTTCGTCTCGAACGAATAGGCGGTGTGTTTCTTTCCCATCATGGCCAGAACCTCGATACCAGCAGACCTGTAGGTGCACAGCCATTCTCTCACGGTTTCCTCCGGCATCCCGAGAAGGGCCGCGATCGCCGCGCGGCCGTGCCCCCCGTCGTGCAGCTCTGCCGCTCGCAGCCTCATCCCGACGTCGTACAAAGCGTTTCCAGCCATAAAAAAGCCTCCCATTTCTTGTGTCCAAGAAATGGGAGGCAGTTCACACTACGTGCGGCGGGGGTTCTTTCGTCCTGCGGAATGCGCTGGGAAGTTACCCCATGCGGCCAGCTGCGGGATCTTAGTCGCGTTGGAACAAGCAACCCAACATATATATCTGAATATGGATGGGAGGGGCGCTTTGTTTTTGGGTGCCCTTACAAGAAAACGTGACTTGGGGAAGGGATGGGCGCTTTGCAGGGATGGCGCTTTGGGATGGGGGCTTACTTAGTTGAAGAGGGGCTGTATGGCTGATAGGTAGTCTTTGGCTACTTCGGTCTTATCTGCTTGGAAGTTGTGCCAGGCCCACCATTGGACCATTCCTACGAAGCTTGAGGCTATGTGGTGTAGTAGGAAGCTTCGGTCCATGGTGGCGGCGGGGCCGTTTGGGTCGGTAGGGACGGTTTCGGCTGCCCGTGACATGATGGTCTTGCGTAAGCAGTCGGCGAAGACGCGTGAGCCGGCGCCGGCTACGAGGGCTCGTACACCCTGGCGGCGCTCCCAGAGGTTGTTGAGGATATGCTCGACCTGCACGAGTGGGTCGTCGAGCGGTGTGCCATCGTCGTCGAGGGCGTGGGTGCAGATGTCGCTCACGAGTTCGGACAGTAGGTCATCTTTGCTTTTGAAGAGGCCGTAGAACGTGGCCCGACCCACATGGGCGCGAGCGATAATGTCGCCGACGGTGATCTTGCCGTAGTCCTCTTCGCGCAGCAGCTCGGAGAACGCCGCAACGATGGCAGCGCGGCTTTTTGCCTTGCGGGCATCCATGGCTATGCGTCCGCGTGAACGAGCAGGCAGCGGAGCGTACCGGAGCAGCCCTCGTAGGGGCGCTTACCGGCGCCGTAGCCGACGGCCTCGATGCGGTAGCGGGCCGGCAGGTGCTCGGACGTGCGCAGTGCGGCGACGATGGCGGCGCCCGTGGGCGTCACGAGCTCACCGGCGACCGGCGCGGGCGTGAGGGCGATATTGCCCGCTTGGCACAGGTTGACGACAGCGGGGACAGGAATGGGCATAAGGCCGTGGGCACAGCGGATGGTGCCGTGACCCTCGGAGAGCGACTCGAACACGATGTCCTCAATACCTAGGTCATCGAGGCAGATGGCGACAGAGCAGACGTCGACGATGGAGTCGATGGCGCCCACCTCGTGGAACATGACGGTCTCGGTCGTTTTGCCGTGGGCCTTGGCCTCGGCGGCGGCGAGCGCGGTAAAGATGGCGAGCGCGCGACGCTTGGCGCCATCGCTTAGCTGCGAGTCATCGATGATGGCGGTGATATCCGCCAAAGAACGGTGGTGATGGTGGTGGGCGTGATGGTGACCCTCGTGGCCATGACCGTGGGTCTCATGGTCATGCTCGTGGCAGTGCTCGTGTTCGTGCTCGCCATGATCATGATGGTAGTGCTCATGCTCATGTGTGTGCTCGGTGCCCGCTTCGTTGCCGTAGAGCCAGACCATGTCGTGGTCGTGGTTCTCGAGCTCCTCAGCCAGCTGAACATCAAAGTCGCAGGCGTCGATGCCATGCTTGTTTACGCGTGTAACGGCAATCTCAAAGCCGCCGACCGGCAGCGTGGCGAGCTGGTCGCGCAGATGCTCCTCGCTGGCGCCCAGGTCGAGCAGGGCCGCGACGGTCATGTCGCCGCTGATGCCCGAGGTGCCGTCGATGATAAGCGTGTGCTGATGGTTGGACATGAAATGCTCCTTAGCGGGCGCAGGACGTGCCGGCGCTCAGATGATTGATAAGACTTGCCTGATAGGCGGCGCCAAAGCCGTTGTCGATATTGACGACCGAAACGCCGCTGGCGCAGGAGTTGAGCATGGCGAGCAGTGCGGCCATGCCGCCAAAGTTCGCGCCATAGCCCACGCTGGTGGGGACGGCGATGACCGGACAGCTCACAAGGCCTCCGATGACGCTCGCCAGGGCGCCCTCCATGCCGGCGATGGCGATGACCACCTGCGCCTGGGCAAGTTCCTCAGCATGAGCGAGCAGGCGGTGCAGGCCGGCGACACCCACGTCGTAGAGGCGATCGACCTCGTTGCCGTAGAACTCGGCCGTCAACGCGGCTTCCTCGGCAACGGGCAGGTCGCTCGTGCCGGCGCAGGCGACGACGATGCGTCCGTTGCCGTTGGGGGAGGGCTTGCCACCCACCAGGGCGAGCTGGGCGTCCGGGACATATCCCAGGTCGATGCCGTTGCCGAGGAGCTCCGAGGTGCGGGCTGCCTTTTCGTCGTCCAGGCGCGTGACCAGGATGCGCTCCTGGCCGGCATCGAGTAATGCTTTGATAATGGCGGCAATTTGCTCGGCGGTTTTACCGGCGCCGTAGACAACTTCGCCGGCTCCCTGGCGCTGTCTCTTATACACATCTGACGCTGCCGACGACTCCTTA
>USHF01000198.1 GCA_900554465.1 uncultured Collinsella sp. | reverse complement strand
AAGGCCGTCGTCGACCAGCTCGCTCGCGAGCTCGAGGCCGAGGACGACGCCGCTGCCGCCGACGCCCCGAAGGGAGGCGATGAGTAATGCCTATCGGACCTGCGCGTATGCCGCTCTTCGATCACCTGGGAGAGCTCCGTCGCCGCCTGACCATCGTGGTCGTGTCGGTGTTTGCCGCCGCTATCGTGCTGTATTTCGCCACGCCTGTTGTGCTCGACATCCTGGAAGATCCCATCCGCTCCTTTGTGCCGGACGGTAAGTTCTACATCACTACCACGCTCGGCGGCTTTGGCTTGCGCTTCTCGCTGGCCATCAAGATGGCCGTGGTCATGTGCACGCCCATGATCATCTGGCAGATTCTGGCGTTTTTCCTGCCGGCGCTTCGACCCAACGAGCGCAAGTGGGTCGTGCCCACGGTGCTCGCCTCGACGGTGCTGTTCTTCCTGGGCGCAATCTTTTGCTACTTCATCATCATCCCTGCAGGCTTTGAGTGGCTCATCGGCGAGACCTCGGCCGTCGCTACGGCGCTGCCCGATCTGGAGAACTACGTCAACATGGAGCTGCTCTTTATGATTGGCTTTGGCGTGGCGTTTGAGCTGCCGCTCATCATCTTCTACCTGTCCGTCTTCCACATCGTGTCCTACGCGGCCTTCCGCAGTGCCTGGCGTTATGTATACGTTGGCCTGCTTGTGGGCTCGGCTGTGATCACGCCCGACGGCTCGCCCGTTACGCTGGGTCTCATGTATGGCGCCCTGCTCTCGCTCTACGAGATTTCGCTCGCCATCGCCCGTGTGGTCATTACCGCGCGCGAGGGCAAGGAGGGCTTGTTCGTGAGTCGTCTGGACCTGTTCTCGGACGACGAGGACGACGAGGAGTAAAACGGTATGCACGAAGTTGGCATTGTCAACGGCATACTCGATACAGTGATTCGCGCGGCGCGTGGGGCGGGGGCCTCGCGCGCCGTTTTGGTAACGCTGCGTATCGGGGATATGACCGAGATCGTGCGCGAGGCGCTCGACTTTGCCTGGGAGACGTTTCGCGACGAGGACCCGCTCACGAAGGGCTGCGAGCTTGCCGTGGAGGAGGTCCATCCACAAAGCGAGTGCCAGGACTGCGGTGAGGTCTTCGATCACGACCGTCTCCATTGCCGCTGCCCTCAATGTGGCGGCGCCAACGTGCGCCTGCTGCACGGCCGCGAGCTCGACATCGCCAGTATCGAAATCGAAACCCCCGACGATTAGCCCGCTAGCCATCTGGTGATGGGGTATAAAGGGGCCAAATTAAGGAGCGCTAAGTATGGCTGAGAAAACGATTGATATCGCGTCGCCGATCCTGTCGCGCAACGAGCGCCTGGCAGATCAGCTACGTCGGCGATTTAATGAGACAAACACCTACGTGATCAACGTCTTGTCGAGCCCCGGCTCGGGTAAGACAACAACGATTCTGGGCACCAACGAGCGCCTGCGCGACAAGGCCGGCTTGCGCTGCGCCGTCATCGAAGGCGATATCGCCTCGGACGTCGACGCCATCACCATGAAGGAAGCCGGCATGCCTGCCATCCAGATCAACACGGGCGGCCTGTGCCACCTCGAGGGCAACATGATCATGGAAGCCGTTGACGCGTTCGACCAGGCCGTTGGGCTCGATAACATCGACGTCATCTTTATCGAAAATGTGGGCAACCTGGTCTGCCCAGTTGACTTTGACCTGGGCGAGAACCTGTCCATCATGATTCTCTCGGTGCCCGAGGGCGACGACAAGCCCGTCAAGTACCCGGGCATCTTCCAACACGCCGGCGCACAGCTGCTCAACAAGGTCGACGTGGCCCCGGCTTTCGATTTTGACATGGATAGGTATACTAAGACACTCGATGACCTCAATCCGCAGGCGCCGCGGTTTGCCGTGAGCGCGCGCAAGGGCGAGGGCATGGATGCCTGGTGCGATTGGCTCATCGGGCAGATTGAGCAAGCAAGGGCGTAAGTCGGCCGCCATACGGGCGGGCGTAGCCGCAGAGATACGAGATAGGAGCCTCTTTTGAAGCTCATCATCGCCGAGAAAAACGACGCCGCGCGTCAGATTGCCGAGCGTCTGTCCACGGGCAAGCCCAAAAAGGACAAGGTGTACAACACCGCCATCTACCGTTTTGAGTGGAAGGGCGAGGAGTGCGTGACCATCGGCCTTGCCGGTCACATCCTAGCGCCCGATTTTTGCGACAGCGTGCTGTTCGATAAAAAGCTGGGCTGGTATTCGGTCACCGAGGACGGCGAGATGCTGCCGGCCGACATACCCGATGGCCTGGCGCGTCCGCCCTACGACACCAAGCGCAAGCCGTTTCTTGCCGATGGCATCTCAATCAAGGGCTGGAAACTCGAGAGCCTGCCTTACCTCACCTGGGCGCCCGTCATTAAGCTACCGGCCGAGAAGGAACTCATTCGTTCGCTCAAGAACCTCGCTAAAAAGTCTGACAGCGTCATTATCGCCACGGACTTCGATCGCGAGGGCGAGCTAATCGGTTCGGACGCCCTTAACAAGGTGCGCGAGGTGGCGCCGGACTTGCCGGTTGCCCGCGCCCAGTACTCTTCGTTTACCAAGGCCGAGATCACGCAGGCCTTCGATAATCTCGTCTCGCTCGACCAGAACCTGGCCGACGCCGGCGAGAGCCGCCAGCACATCGACCTCATTTGGGGTGCGGTGCTCACGCGCTACCTGACGCTCGCCAAGTTTGGCGGCTTTGGTAACGTGCGCTCTGCCGGCCGCGTGCAGACGCCGACGCTTGCCCTGGTGGTCGAGCGCGAGCGCGAACGCATGGCGTTTGTGCCCGAGGACTATTGGCAGATCCGCGGCATGGGCGCCGCGCAGGGTGCCGCCGAGGACGACCGCTTTAAGATTGCGCACAAGACGGCGCGCTTTACCGACAAGGATGCTGCTGAGGCGGCGTACGGCCATGTTGACGGCGTTGCGACGGCAACCGTCGCCGCGGTGACCAAGCGTTCGCGCAAGCAGCAGCCACCCACGCCGTTTGCGACCACCTCGCTGCAGGCTGCCGCCGCGGCCGAGGGCATCTCGCCTGCGCGCACCATGCGCATCGCCGAGTCCCTCTACATGGCCGGCCTCATCAGCTACCCGCGTGTCGACAACACCGTGTACCCCCTGTCTCTTATACACATCTCCGAGCCCACGAGACATGCGCAGATCTC
>USHF01000197.1 GCA_900554465.1 uncultured Collinsella sp. | reverse complement strand
GATCTACACGTAAGGAGTCGTCGGCAGCGTCAGATGTGTATAAGAGACAGACTCAAAGGTGTAGGTCTTGCCGTACAGCTCAAAGGTCTTGGATACGAGTGTCATTGTTCTCCTTTACCCCGCAGGCCCCTTGCCTGCAGGCTCCTCATGTGACGCGGGCCCCCTGCCCCCGCCACGCTTCAGAGCGTGATTGTTCACGCCCTTACACAAAAAGAGCGCCCCGCTGCGCAGGACGCTCCTTGCATGTACAAATCCTTACTGGATGTTGTCGCGGATGCCCAGAGCCTTGATGAGCTCACGATACTCGACGATGTCGTTCTTCTTGATGTAGGAGAGAAGACGACGACGACGGCCGACGAGCATGAGCAGACCACGACGGGTGTGGAAGTCCTTCTGGTGGGACTTCATGTGCTCGGTCAGCTCCTTGATGCGCTCGGTCAGGATGGCGACCTGAACCTTGGGGTTGCCGGTGTCGACCGGGGTGTTACCGAACTGGGCAGTCAGCTCCGCCTTGCGCTCTTTGGAAACAGTCATTGTTTCACCTTTCGTTTCTTGTCGCCCGCGGGCGACGCTATTCGCCTCGGACTGGGAAGCCGCCGGTGGAGCGAGCATCCAAGGTCGAGGTACCAACAGGTCGGTATGTTACCACAAGCAGCCCGCGCCTGCGCATCATCACCGACCCAACATGAATTCCATCGCACGGAGACGTTGATCAGTGTGCGTCGCAGCCCACACGTGCGAAAGCCCCAGCAAAAAGGCAGCGGTATGGGGGTCGACCCTCTCGGCCATAAGCGCATCGAAGGTCATGGACATAAGGGCGCGCAGCCATGCGACCTCACCGGTCGACACCAGCTCGGCACCGGGCACGCTCGACGCGCACGACCCGCACATGAGGCCGCCCGCCTGGGGCGAAAAATACGACAGCATCGGGTCTCCGCACAGCACGCATGCCGAAAAATCGGGTCGGTAGCCAACGTGCGACAGCAATTTAAAGACAAAGGCCGCCACGAGCAGGTCCATATGTGCCGCGTCGAGCCCGCTGCCGACAAGTGTGAGCGCCCGCTGCGTGATGGCAAAGGTAAACGGGTCCTCGGCGTCCTCGAACGAGCACACGCGCGCGACCTCGGCGATCGCGCTTGCGGCGCATGTCATCTCGTAATCGGGAGCAGCGCCGAGCGGCGCCTCCATAAGCTCGGCCTGGGAAACCACGTCGAGCGACCGTCCATGCGCAAGCAGCAGATCAACGGTACAGAACATCTCGCAGCGCGCAGCCAGGCGTCCACCGGGTTTGCGGGCGCCCTTTGCCACGGCACGAACCTGCCGACCCCGCTCGTCAAGCATCGTCAGGATCAGGTCCGTCTCTTTGAGCTTCGTCTTATCGAGCACGAGCACTTTCGTGCGATATGTACGAGAACCTGCCATTCGCGCCGCGTGTCCCTAATCCTCGGCGTTATAGCCAAAGCGGCGAATCTGGGCCTCGTCGTCACGCCAGCCGGCCTTGGCCTTCACGTCCAGCTCCAAAAAGACCTGGGTGCCAAAGATGCGCTCAAGGTCGCGACGGGCGTCGATGCCGATATGTTTGATCATCTCGCCGCCCTTGCCGATGATGATGCCCTTTTGGCCCTCGCGCTCGACGTAAATGGTGGCGTGCACGCGCAGCACCTTCTTGGTCTGCTCAAGCGCATCGCAAATCACGCCCACGGAGTGCGGGATCTCATCACGGGTGCGGCGCAAGACCTTCTCGCGCACAAACTCGGCAACGAGCGTCTCATCGGAAGCGTCGGTACCCATGTCCTCGGGGAACCAACGCGGACCCTCGGGCAAAAAGTGCGCAACGGTCTCGATGAAGGCATCGACGTTAAAGTTCTTGACCGACGACGTCACGATCTCGTCGTCATATTCCATGAGCTCGTGGGCAGCCTTAAGCTGCTCCATGACCTGTGCGGGGTCGGCCTCGTCGGCCTTGGTGAGCACCAGGACCTTCTTGCAGCGAGCATTCTTGACGCGTTCGGCAACCCAGGCGTCTCCCCTGCCGATAGGCTTAGTGGCATCGATCAAAAACGCGACGACGTCAACATCGTTCAGCTCGAACAGCGCGCTCTTGTTGAGCTCGGACCCCAGGCCATCCTTGGGCTTGTGGATACCCGGGGTATCGACAAAGACCAGCTGGTAGCCGGGGCGGTTGACGACGGCGCGCATACGGCGGCGGGTCGTTTGGGCCACCGGCGAGGTGATGGCAACCTTTTTGCCATAGCACGCATTGAGCAGCGTGGACTTGCCGGCGTTGGGACGACCGACCAGGGCGACGAAGCCGCTGCGGAACCCGGGCTCAACGTCGCCAAAGCCCATGGGGGCATCATCCTCGTCACACAGGGCGTCGAGTTCTTCGTCGCTCATGCCCTCAAACGGGTCGAACTCCTCGACTTCCTCATAGGCCTCGGTCGCCTTAGCATCCGGGGACTCGTCGTCCAAAATCTCATCGGTAGGCTGCATATTGTCGGACATGGGAATCCCTTTCTAAATAAAGCCGAGCGCGTGGGCAAATACCAGCAAGCCCACAATCGCGGCGGTGATTGAAAGTACGTATACCGAGGCGGCGGCGATGTCCTTGGCGCGTTTTGCCAGCGGATGGAGCTCCTGGGTCGCCAGATCGACAATCGCCTCCATGGCGGTGTTGCACAGCTCGCCGTGAATCACCAGGCCGCAGCAGATGATAATCGTAGCCCACTCGGCAATGTCGAGCCCCACAATGCAGCCGGCAATGACAGTGCACACGCCCGCCACGAGCATGACCTTAATGTTGCGCTCGGTCTTGACGGCGGTGACGAAGCCCTCCATGGCGTAGGAGAACGACTTTAAAAAGGACGGATGGTCCTTGTTCGATCCGGGAATCATAAACGGCTCCTAGTCGTGGACATGATTGGTGATGGGGCCGACGTGAACGAGTTTGGGGTCCTCGCCGCGCTCGAGCGCCAGATCGCGCAGGATAGCGTCCTCGCGGGCCTCCATGACCTCGGCCTCGTCGTCCTCGATATGGTCATACCCCAGCAGGTGCAGCATGCCATGCACGAGCATCAGGCGGCACTCGTCGGCAGGGCTATTGCCAAAGCCGGGGGCCTGACGGGCAATGACCTGCGGGGCCAAGATGATATCGCCGAGCTCGAGCGTCTCGTCGGCGGGAATATCCTCGTCAAAGGCCGAGTCGCATTCAAACG
>USHF01000196.1 GCA_900554465.1 uncultured Collinsella sp. | reverse complement strand
ACGCAAAGAAGGCCACTTAATGTGGCCTTCGTCTTGCGCAGGACTGTAGAGCAGGCAACCTTATGCCTCGCCCGCAGTCCCGGACCAACCAGCTTCAAGCCGCAGTTACGACAGCGCAATACCGCCGAGCCAGCCCCAGCGCACGCCAGAGCCAGTGCCGTAGAACCCAATGAACGAGTCAAGCGACCTCGACGTGATGGCGCCCTCGTTGCTCATAACGATGCCGCCGCCAACGTAGATACCCACATGACCGTAGATAAGGCCCGGAGCACCCGTGCCGCTGTGCGAGGAATCGGCCACGATCATGCCCACCTGCAGCGCCGAGCGATCGGAGCTATAGCACCAGGCGTTGAACATATCGCAGGCGTTGCCGCCAAAGTAGCCAACGCCGGCGTTACGGAAGACATTGGTAACCCACGCCGCGCACCAGTTCTGACCCGGCGAAGGCGTGGAGTAGCACGCGTTGACGACAGCCTGCTGCTTGCCCGAGCCGGCATTCTGCTGCGGAGTTCCGGGCGCATACGATCCACCGCCCGAGCTCGAACCACCCGAGTAGGAATTGTTCTTGTTCGCGGCGGCCGCGGCAGCAGCGGCCTTCCTGGCAGCCTCCTCGGCCTGGGCGGCAGCGAGAATCTCGGAATCACGCTGAGCCATGAGCTCCTTGACGTCGTCGGAAAGACCGTTCAGCACGGTCTGGACCTCTTGCTGCTTGGCCTGCATATCCTGCATCTGAGCCGTCTGCTGATCCTTGAGTTTCTCCAGGTCAGCCTTTTGTGCTTCGAGCTCGGTCTTCTGTGCGTCGAGCTCGGCCTGAATCGTCTGGATGTCCTCGATGGCATCGCGGTCGCTCTTGTTGATCTTCTCAACGTAATGCGCGTTGGCAACGAGCTCCTCAAACGAGCCAGAGGCCAGCAGCAGCGACAGGATGTTCGTGCCGCCGGACTTGTAGCTGGCGGCCACGCGATCGGAAAGGTCGTTACGCTTCTTCTTGAGCTCGGCCTTCTTTTCATCGATCTGGGCCTGTGTGTCGTCAATCTTGCCCTGGACATTCTCAATGTCGTTGAGGGTCTGGGCATTCTTGTTGGCCAGCGCCGCATACTCATTTGCGATGCCGTCGAGCTGGGCCTGGACCTCGTCGAGCTGGGCCTGGGCGGCATTCAGTTTATCGGTGGTTTCTTTGGAAGCCTCCGCCGCATGGGCGCGAGCGGGCAGGCCAAAAAGAACTGCCGCAGAAGCGGCGCCGAACAGGACCTTGAGGGCAGTGCGGCGCGAAAGCTCCTGGGAAAGGATGGAATCGCTGTTTGGTGACATATGTACTCCGTTACATGCTTATTTATATGTCGCTCAACTCATACATACTAGCGTACATATGGCGCGTCCCAACGATTTCCACGAACGGCAGGAAGCTGCAAGGTCGGCGGCTCGTAAGCAATTGTTAAATTTGAGGTAACAATTGAGCATGCTCTTATATGAGTACGTTAACATAATCCTCTGCTTTTCCTACAGCGCACGATTTGGGCGTCCCCGCCTGCGCTATACTCCCCTCTAGAAGTGTTCCTGATTCGATAGGAGACTACATGTCCAAAGCACTCGACCCCAAAGACACCTGCGTCCTCGTTACCGGTGGCGCCGGCTTTATCGGCTCGCACACCGTCGTTCAGCTGCTCGAGGGTGGCTACCAGGTTGTCGTCGTCGATGACCTCTCCAACTCCAGCGCCGTTGCCATCGACCGCGTCAAGACCATCGTGGGCGACGAGGCCGCCAAGAACCTCACCTTCTACGAGGCCAACGTGCTCGACCGCGATGCGATGAACAAGATCTTCGATACCCACCAGATCGACCGCGTCATCCACTTCGCCGGCTTTAAGGCCGTTGGCGAGTCGGTGAGCAAGCCCGTCGAGTACTACCACAACAATATCGAGAACACCCTGGTGCTCATCGATGTCATGCGCAACCACGGTTGTAAGTCCATCATCTTCTCGAGCTCTTCGACCGTCTACGGCGATCCGGACAACCCACCCGTCACCGAGGAGGATCCTAAGAAGCCCGCGACCAACCCCTATGGTTGGACCAAGTGGATGATTGAGCAGATCCTCATGGACGTCCACACCGCCGACCCCGAGTGGGACGTCGTGCTGCTCCGTTACTTCAATCCCATCGGTGCCCATCCATCGGGCCTGATCGGCGAGGACCCCAAGGGCATCCCCAACAACCTGGTGCCCTACGTCGCCCAGGTCGCCGTCGGTAAGCTCGAGGCCGTTCAGGTCTTTGGCAACGACTACCCCACCCCCGACGGCACCGGCGTGCGCGACTACATCCACGTGTGCGACCTGGCATCTGGTCACGTTGCCGCCCTCAACTGGATGAACGGCAAGACCGGCGTCGAGATCTTTAACCTGGGCACCGGCACCGGCACCTCGGTACTCGAGGTCGTCGCCGCCTTCTCCAAGGCCTGCGGCAAGGAGCTGCCCTACGTGATTCGCGAGCGCCGTGCCGGCGATATCGCCGCCAACTGGTGCGATGCCTCCAAGGCCGAACGCATGATGGGCTGGAAGGCCCAGTACGACATCGCGGACATGTGCCGCGACAGCTGGAATTGGCAGAGCCATAACCCCAACGGCTTCGCCGACGCCGAGTAGCCACTCCCCCGTGCTAGGTTTTGTGGCATGCCTCAAAACCTAGCACGCGACATGCTCGGCACATGCCGCTTCCCGCATGGGTAGATTTCTAGACATGTCCCAAAAATCTACTGGCCCCGGCCTCCAATGTGAGGTCGGGGCTTTTTAGGAACTCGTTCTCGAGCTCGAGCTCGCGCATGCACTTGCGGGCGGCCCTCATCTCGGCGGTCTCGGTCTTGGCCGCGGCCGCCGCGACCGGGTGGTTGGCCAGTTCCTTCTTTCTGACCGTCACCCATCTTCCCAGGATCTTCTCATTGATGCCGAGGTCGGCGGCCACTTGGGCGATGGGCTTCCCCGACGCGACGGCGAAGTCTGCGGCCTCGGTGCGGTGCCCCGCTGTGCAGGAGAGCCTATCTGCCATGACTGAACACTCCTTTCTTTTTGGCGCTGAAACGATTATCGCCGC
The DNA here is from genome assembly GCA_900554465.1 of uncultured Collinsella sp. GTDB lineage: Bacteria > Actinomycetota > Coriobacteriia > Coriobacteriales > Coriobacteriaceae > Collinsella. Next base: position 159 of record USHF01000196.1, on the reverse strand, counting down.
TCAACGCCATTCCTCTAAGTCAAGTGTCCTGGGATACAATACAGTTCAAATGGACGAGGAGGATCCGGCGCTCCTCTTGATGAGCCCGGAGAGGCCCCTGGTCGTCACCCTTCCCCTGTCTCTTATACACATCTGACGCTGCCGACGACTCCTTACGTG
>USHF01000195.1 GCA_900554465.1 uncultured Collinsella sp. | reverse complement strand
GCGTCAGATGTGTATAAGAGACAGGGCCAGCACATTTTCTACGCCGGCGGAGCGGTATTCGTCGATCTTGGCGGCGATGTCGGCATGCGTGCGGCCAACGCAGGTAAGGTGCGCCACCGAGGGCGTGTCGAATTCGCTCGAAATCATATGCGCGATGGGGGCGGTGGTGGCACCGTTGCCCGAGCCGCCGGCCGAGCAGGTGACCGAGACAAAGCTCGCCGAAAGCTTGCACAGATTGCCTGCCACTTCGCGAGCCGTGTCGAGGGTCAGCTCGCCCTTGGGCGGGAACATCTCAAACGAAACGGGTGCGGTGCCCTGGGATGCTGCCTGCTTAAAAACCTCGTCGACGCGCATATCGTGCTCCTTTAGATACTTAAATAGTGTGATGTGTTGTAAGGATTCTACAGCACCACTATGCCACGGTGGAGTTTCACTCACTATTTGGGGGATACCAATCAAAGATGCCTTGCTATCGACATTCCCTATAGCAGAGCGGCCAATCTAGGATGGGGCTATAAAGACTGGTATCTGATGCGAAATACCAGTTAATAGAGCCCCATCCCAAATTGACTACCCTTAAACCATGGGGAGAGGTCTGCAATTTATACAGTTGATTGGCCGTTGAGGGCGGCAACGCCGCCGCGATGCGGTAACCTCATTGATTGGTTTCGTGACAGCAACATAACGGTAATGTTGCGGAAACACGACGAGCCTAATCTATGACTCGTTCGTTAGTAATCAACACCGCTTCTCACGCGGTGCCGATACGAAGGGAGTTCCGTATGGCCGAACTTACTGACCGCTTCGGGACCATGGTGTTCTCTGAGGAAGTCATGAAGGACTACCTCCCCAAGGACATTTGGAAGCGCCTTGCTGCAACCCTCGAGGACGGTGAGCCGCTCGACCTGGATGTGGCCAACGCCGTTGCCCACGCCATGAAGGTCTGGGCCATCTCCAAGGGCGCGACGCACTACGCGCACTGGTTCCAGCCGCTTTCGGGCATTACTTCCGAGAAGCACGACAGCTTCCTCGAGCCCAACCACGACGGCACCGCCATTACCAAGTTTACGGGCAAGAACCTCATCCAGGGCGAGCCCGATGCCTCGAGCTTCCCCAACGGCGGTCTGCGCGCCACCTTCGAGGCCCGTGGCTACACCGCTTGGGATCCCACTAGCCCCGCCTTTATCAAGGACGATGTCCTGTGCATCCCCACGGCTTTCTGCTCCTACACGGGCGAGGCCCTGGACAAGAAGACCCCGCTGCTGCGCTCCATGACCGCGCTCTCGCGTGAGTCCAAGCGCGTTTTGGCGCTGTTTGGCAAGACCCCCAAGAAGGTCGTTCCTTCCGTGGGCGATGAGCAGGAGTACTTCCTGATCAAGAAGGACGCTTACCGCAAGCGCAGGGACCTAGTCATCACCGGTCGCACCCTCTTTGGCGCTGCTCCCTGCAAGGGTCAGGAGCTCGAGGAGCACTACTTTGGCGCTATCCGCCCCACCGTCTCGGCCTATATGAAGGACCTGGACGACGAGCTGTGGGCGCTTGGCATTCCTGCCAAGACCAAGCACAACGAGGTCGCTCCCTGCCAGCATGAGCTCGCCCCTGTCTACGGCGAGGTCAACGAGGCCATCGACCAGAATCTGGTCATGATGGAGAAGATGAAGCTCATCGCCTCCCGCCACGACTTGGTCTGCCTGCTGCACGAGAAGCCCTTCGAGGGCATCAACGGTTCGGGCAAGCACAACAACTGGTCGCTTGGCACCGAGTCCGAGAACCTGCTCGACCCGGGCGACACCCCGCTCGACAACCTGCAGTTCATCGTCTTCCTCACCGCGGTGATCGAGGCCGTCGATAACTATCAGGAGCTCCTGCGTGCCTCCGTTGCCTCGGCCGGCAACGATCATCGTCTGGGCGCCAACGAGGCTCCTCCGGCGATTATGTCCATCTTCCTGGGCGACCAGCTTACCGAGGTTGTCGAGAAGATCATCGACGGCAAGGCTTCCGTCCACGCCACGCGCGGCGTGCTCGACCTGGGCGCTGATACCCTGCCCAAGCTGATGCAGGACAACACCGACCGCAACCGCACCTCCCCGTTCGCCTTCACCGGCAACAAGTTCGAGTTCCGTGCCTGCGGCTCCGAGCAGAACGTCTCCGACTCCAACCTGGTGCTCGATGCTGCCGTGGCCAAGTCGCTCAAGTCTTTCGCCGACGCACTCGAGGGTACGCCCGAGGATAAGTTCCAGGACGCCGCGCTCGAGTACTGCAAGAAGGTGCTGACCGATCACCAGCGCATCCTGTTCTCCGGTGACGGTTACTCCGACGAGTGGCCCATCGAGGCCGAGAAGCGCGGCCTTGCCAACAACAAGACCACGGCCGACGCTCTTCCCGCCTTTGTTTCCGATAAGGCCATTGCGCTCTTTGAGGAGACGGGTGTCCTGACCAAGGCCGAGGCCCAGTGCCGCTACGACTGCAAGCTCGAGAAGTACAACAAGCTCATGAACATCGAGGCCACCACGATGGTTCGCGAGGCGCGTCGTACCTATCGTCCGGTCATTACCGCCTATGCCACCAAGGTTGCTAAGGGCCTTGAGACTATTCGTGCCGCCGGTGCTGAGGCCGCCATGCAGTGCGAGCAGAACACGCTCAACAAGCTCTGCAACGGTATCACCGCCATCAACGATTCCATCAAGGCGCTCGACGCCGTGCATCAGAAGGCCGAGGCTCTCGATGGCCAGGAGCAGGCCAACGTGTACGCGCACGAGGTCGTTCCTGCTATGGATACGCTGCGCGCCGCCGTGGATGCCATGGAGGAGATCGTGGCAGCCGACTACTGGCCGGTCCCGACCTACGACGACATCCTGTTCTACGTGTAGAGCGTAGCTGACATATCGTCACGGTATTGAGCCGGGGTCCGCATCGCGCGGGCCCCGGCTTTCTTGTTGAACAAATTTATTAGGGAAGAGTCTGCTCCGTGCCGTTTGCTAGGGTAGGGGTGTGCGCGTTGCCGTGTCGTGAAAATGGAAGATGCTCGGAATATAACGCGCCTCGACATACTCAAATTGAGTTCCGGTTGAGTCGAATGTCTGGCTGGTTACGACCGCCAGATACGAAGAAGAATCGACGTCAAGCAACCGGCAGTCCTCAGTGTCGGGCTGGGCGAGTGTTATCGTTCGTTTGCTCACGGCAATGGTGAGCCCTAGCCTGTCTCTTATACACATCTCCGAGCCCACGAGACATGCGCAGATCTCGTAT
>USHF01000194.1 GCA_900554465.1 uncultured Collinsella sp. | reverse complement strand
TACGAGATCTGCGCATGTCTCGTGGGCTCGGAGATGTGTATAAGAGACAGATGCGCTAGTCCACGGCGATGTCGAGGTTCTTGCCGATGAGACCTACGTAGCCGCCCTCGGCAGCCTTGGGGCTGTCAGCATGGCAGAGAACCCACTTGTCGGCCTTCCAGTAGCAGTAGCTGTCGCCAGCCGTGGGCATGTCGGCTGCAGCCTCGGGGCGCGGGCCGTTGGTGCCGGCGGGCAGCGCCACCATCACCTGGAAGCCGCCGTCGTCGACCATGCAGGGCGTGTAGTGAAGCGTGGTGTTGAAAACCTCAACAAGCGTGCCGGCCGGCACGCGGAACGCCTTGACGCACGCGGTATCGAGCTTGCCGTCCTCGATCTCCCAGCGATGCGCCACGAGCAGGATAAAGTCGCGGGCGCCCAGGTTGAACTCGCTCGCGCGGTGGTACTCCAGGCAGTTGAGACGCGTGTTGTGGCCGTTGCACCAGCCCAGCTGGAAGGGACGACCGCCAAACATGAGAAAGCCCAGCTTATCGGCATCCATGACACCCTCGAGCTCGGGCGCGGAGGCCACATACTTGCTGCCCTCGGGGATGGGCGTGGAGGCAAGTGCCTCGAGCACGGGCGACGTAAGCTCGGACGGAACGTTATCCCAAACGTTGCCATAGGACTTGAACTCGGGATCAGAGACAGAGTAGATATGCATGTTCGCTCCTGTTCGTTTGTGTGACAGTATGAACATTCTAGAACAATCTTGTTCTGTTTTGAGCACTCGGCATAAAAAAGCGCTCCGCAAAGAGCGGGAGCGCTTCTGGCACAAACGTTATTCCTGCAAGCAGCCTTACGCCTGCTGATAGTGCAGGTGATTCTCGTCGATATCGGCCAAGTCGCGGTCGAGGTAGCGGCGCGCGAGCCAGTTTGCCATGGGAAGGTTTTGGTCCAGGTAGTTACCGCACTCCTCGGGAGCGGCACCGGGGATATCGCCCTCAAAGCCAGCGACAAACTCGAACAGCTCACGCACGAGCGGCAGAATCTCCTCGCTCGTCACCTCGCCAAACACGACGAGGTAAAAGCCCGTACGGCAGCCCATGGGACCAAAGTAGACAATGCGGCTCGACCACTCGGCATGATTGCGAAGGAACGTCGCGCCCAAGTGCTCGATGGTGTGGCATTCGGCCGTGTTCATAACCGGCTCCTTATTGGGCGTGGTCAGGCGCAGGTCAAAAGTGGTGACGGCGGCGCCGGTCGCCGGATCGCGGTCGATGCGGCTCACATACACGCCGGGCTCAAGCAGCAGATGGTCAACGGAAAAACTCGCGATGCGCTCCATGGCAGATCCTCTCGATAGTCAAATTGGGACGGGGCTCTTTTAGCTGGTTCGAATGGTCGCACCAATCATACCAGTCAAAAAAGCCCCGTCCCAAAAAGACAACTTAGCCAAGGACACGGGCCATACGGGCCTTGAACTCGGACAGGAAGCGCGGGGTATCGACGGTCAGCGCCACGAGTGTGCTCTTGTCGGGATCTGCCACGCGGCGCTCATCGCAGATGGTGCGGCCGCGATACTCACCCAGCAAGTCAACACGCAGGTTACAGCCGAGCGCACCCACGAGCGTGGGATCAATCGCCACGGCAACCGCCAGCGGATCGTGCAGCGCGCAGCCGCCCAGGTAGGACGCGTTCATCTCGTACGAACCAATGTAGTGCTCGACCATGCTCGCAAATGCGCAGCCGGCCATGGTTCCCGAACCCGTCCAGCCGGCAATGTCGCGGCGCGTGAGCACCACGCGATGCGTCACGTCCAGGCCCACCATGGTGAGCTTACGGCCCGAGCGCAGCACCGCGTCGGCTGCCTCGGGGTCGCTCGCCATGTTGGCCTCGGCGCCCGCGTTCACGTTACCGGGCACGGTAAGGGCGCCGCCCATCACGACCACGCGGCCGATGGACATCATCGCCGCCGCATCGCGCTCCAGGGCGAGCGCTAGGTTGGAGAGCGGGCCAGTCGCTACGTAGACCAGATCGGGACCATAGGTGCGCGCGGCATCGATCAGATAATCGACCGCAGCGTTGCCGTCGGCCGAGGTCGCCCCCACCGGCTCGTAGGGCGACGCGGGCACGCTCGCGCCGCCGATGCCGTTCTTGCCGTGAATGAGCGCGGTGGACGCCGGCGGCGTATAGGGCTCAGTCGCTTGCAGAGGACGGTCGGCACCCAGGTACACCGGCACCTCGGGACGGCCCAACAGGTCGAGCACCGCCAGGCAGTTGTGCGCCGACTGCTCGACGCGCACGTTGCCAAAGCATGTGGTGATGCCCACGAGCTCCACCTCGGGGCTCGCGATGGCATAGGCAAGCGCCATCGCATCGTCCACACCCATATCCAGATCAAGGATCAGCTTCTTGGTTGCCATTGTTTTACTCCGCTTCTCCGTCTTGTACTAATCGTCTAAACCAAACATGCGCCCAACTTCGGCACGCGTGGGAATCGACTGCTGCGCGCCCAAACGCGACACCGTCACCGCCGAGGCACGGGCGCCGGCGGCCATGCATTCAAAGAGCGGCAGGCCCTCCAGGCGAGCCGCCGCAAGCGCACCAATAAACGTATCGCCCGCGGCCGTCGTATCGACCACCGCGCACGAAAGTGCCGGCATGCGCAGCAGCTCACCGTCATCGCCAAATGCAACTGAGCCGGCACCGCCTAGCGTGATGACCGCAGCCCCGGCGCCCTTGTCGAGCAGCGCATTGAGCGCGGCGACGCAACTCGCATCATCCGTGGGCAGAATGCCCGTCAGCACCTGGCACTCGGTCTCGTTGGGGCAGACCAGGTCGACCGCAGGCCAGACCTCCGCAGGCAGCTCGCAGGCGGGCGCTGGATTAAAGACCGTATAGAACCCCAGCTCGTGAGCGCAAACAAGCGCCTCGGCCGTCGCCACAAGGTCACATTCGCCCTGGGCGATAAAGACGCTTCCGGCAGCCGGGGCAATCTCGCTGGCGTCGCCGTCGAGCTCATGGGCCACCAGACGCCTCAACGCGCAGGCAACGTCCGCGCCCGCAAGCGCATGGTTGGCGCCCGGTGACAGTATGATGCGGTTGTCGCCCTCGCAGCGAATGATAGTCGCGGTGCCGGTCTCCACGTCATCGCGAAGCGCCACGAACTCAACACTCACGCCGGCATCCTGGAGCCCCGCCACAAGCGCATCGCCAAAGGTATCACGTCCAACAGCGCCGATCATGCATGTGCGCGCACCCATGCGCTGTCTCTTATACACATCTGACGCTGCCGACGACTCCTTACGTG
>USHF01000193.1 GCA_900554465.1 uncultured Collinsella sp. | reverse complement strand
GGCTCGGAGATGTGTATAAGAGACAGGCTCCTGATAGCCCGCGCGGCGTTCGTCCTCGAGTTCTCCCGAAGGAAAATCCATTTCATCGAGTGCGGCCTTGAGATACAGGCCCGTACCGCCGCAAAAGACCGGAAGACGTTGCTCACCAAGCAAACGCTCGACATATGCTCGGGCGTCCGACTGGTAGAGCGCGGCAGAATACGCGACGCCCGGATTCACGATATCGACAAGGCGCAACGGTGCCGAGCACTCCTCGGGCATCATCTTGGCCGTACCGATGTCCATACCACGATAGATTTGCATCGCGTCACAAGACAACACTTCAGACGACAGGCGAGCAGCCAGACGGTCGGCAACATCGCTCTTGCCGACCGCCGTCGGACCGACGATCGCTACGGCAGAAAGGCTTGCACCAGGAGAGATCATTAGCGGGGCTCGCCCACGACGGAGCCAGACAGATACCACGTCTTGGCGACATCAATATCAACATCGACGATTTTGCCGATGAGTTGATCGATGCTATAGCCAGCAGGAATCGGCGCATGCACCGTCTGGTTCTTGGGGCTCTTGCCCAGAAGGACAGCGTCGTTCTTCTTGCTCGTGCCCTCAATAAGTGCAGGCACCACGGTGTGAAGCTCGCCCTGGTTATACTCGTGCGCCGTCGTCTCTATAACCTTGACCAGACGGTTAAAGCGCTCAAGGATAACCTCATGCGGGGTGGGATCATAAATCTCAGCTGCCGGGGTACCGGCGCGCTTGGAGTAAATAAACGTGTAGGCCTGGGCATAGCGCACCGTCTCGGCAAGCGAGAGCGTCTGTTCAAAGTCTTCCTCAGTCTCGCCCGGGAAGCCCACAATGATGTCGGTCGAAAGCGCAATATCGGGCATACGGTTACGAATACGATCGACCAGGCCCAGATAATCCTCGCGCGTGTACCGACGATTCATCTCTTTAAGAATGCGCGTGGAGCCCGACTGAACGGCCAAGTGAAGCTGCGGCATGACGGCAGGTGTCTCGGCCATAGCATCAATGGTCTCGGGCAGCAGATCCTTAGGATGCGAAGAGGTAAAGAAGATGCGCTCGACGCCCGTATCGCCCACCGCGCGCAGCAGATCGGCAAAGCGCGGCTTGCCAAAGAGATCGCGACCGTAGGAGTTAACGTTTTGGCCCAGAAGCGTAATCTCGCGCACGCCCTGACGCACGAGCCCGGTCACCTCGTCGACAATCTCCTCGAAGGGACGGCTCTTCTCACGACCACGGACGTACGGCACGATGCAGTACGTACAGAAATTGTTGCAGCCCGTCATGATGGGCACCCAGGCGTGATACTGCGTCTCGCGATGCCACGGCATACTCATGGCGTCGGTATCCTCATGCTCATTCGTACGGATATGGCGCTTACCATCCAAAAACGCCTCGGCGATAAGCTCAGCCACGTGCGCAATAGAATGGGTGCCGAAAATGACGTTGACGTTATCGACGTTGGTGAGCAAGCCCTCACCATCGCGCTGGGCGATGCAGCCGCCCACGGCGACAACACGCTTACCCGAAGGCGAAGGAGGAAGGCTCTTGCAGGAATTGCACTGACCATACAGGCGCGTATCGGCAGCCTCGCGCACACAGCACGTCATGAACACGACAATATCGGCATGCTCCGGATCGAGCGCCATAAGACAGCCATACGAATCGAGCAAACCGCTCACGCGCTCAGAGTCGTGCTGGTTCATCTGGCAGCCGAATGTGCGTATAAAGTAGGTTTTACCGGCAAGAATATCGCGTACGGAACGCTGGTCCATGAGCTTACATCCTAACGATGGTGTCGACGGGGCGCATAGGTGCTACAAGCGTGCAAATGGCTTGTTTACGCAACAGGCTTAACGTCGTCCATGACGACGTTATCCATGGCAGCCCGATTAATCTGGTGAACGTAGATAGAGAGACGGATTGCCGTGCGCGACTCCCCGTTAATGAGGATGTCGGAGAACACCGGCGCGCAGGAGACATCAAAGCCGGTCGGAATCAGAAAGCCGCGCGCAATGGCGACGGCCTTGATGGCCTGGTTGACGGCACCGGCGCCGACGCATTGAATGTTGACGGGGACGCCATCTTTGACCATGCCGGCAATCGCGCCGGCTACGGACGCGGGCGATGATTTGCTTGATACCTTCAGGCAATCCATGAAGAAACTCCTGCATTTAAAAGTACGTTTTAACTGCAATAACTGTATCGTACCGAGTGGACTCGGTAAAGGCACTATTCCTCTTTGGCAAGATCAAAGGTCACGGTGATTCGATCACGCGAAACACGAATCTTTGGGTCGCCGCAAAGGTTGAGATAGTACCGGGCAGCAAGGTCATTAAAGTCGCGCTCCACAGCACGCGAAAACTGTGCAATGTCATCCTTGGCAATACGTAGCCCGCGACGATCCTTCGCGAGATCGACAGGAGCCGGCGCACGCGAGGACGAATCACGCTCGCGCAGCAGACGCGCGGTCACACCGCGAACGGGCTTAATCTGCCCTACCAAAATGCGATGGGCCGTGCGCTCGGACATCTCAAGACCCAAACCCGAACAGATACGGATAAAGTCCTCGGCATCAGAAGCAAGGCCTAAACGATCGACAACCGGAAGCTCGCTCTCGTCATCAATGAACAGGAGACGAGACGTATCGAGCCGGCTTGACGCCTGAGCATAAAGGGTCGCGGCAATCTCAGACGGAGAACCAAGATAGACATCGCAACCACGCAACTCTTCGAGCGCAAACTCACAAGCAGCGCGAATAATATTATGCGGACCGCGAGCACAGACATAACGTCCGTCCTCATCCTTGACGGCCTGGGGCCAGCTGGACTGATCGGCACGCTCACTGAGGCGGTTAGCCGCAACGCTCACCTTGAAGGCTGAACCAAGATCGACACCGGACGTGACCACACGGGCCTCGTCGGTGTTCTGCTTGATCGAAAACAATGCCATGCCACGACCGTGAACGCCCCAACGGTCCATCTTCATGCTCTCGAGCTTGGAGGTAACGCGGGCATCAAAGATTCGCTCTTGCATATCCTGCGGAACGCCAGAACCGTTATCCAGAAAGACAAGCGTGCGGACGCCATCTTCCTTGGTCGTGGCGAGATAGACCTTGTCGGCGCCGGCATCGCGAGCATTACGGAGCATTTCGATGACGATGTCCTCGACATGCTGAATGTCGTGCTTAGCCTGGCGCCGCTCGGCCTCCGAAACGCGGAGGCGGACATACCCCTCGCCAAGGTTCTCCTCGACGCGAAGGTTGCCCTCCCCCGACATCGACGCGATAAATGAG
>USHF01000192.1 GCA_900554465.1 uncultured Collinsella sp. | reverse complement strand
ACGAGATCTGCGCATGTCTCGTGGGCTCGGAGATGTGTATAAGAGACAGGTACCCATCCGTGACGGGCGAATCCATGACGGCGCATATGTCGCGCATACACCGAATACGTTACGCGGGGCCGTCAACAACCTGCCCGCGATTTCTGCAACCACCAATCAGCCGAAAGGAGCGAAGGCATGAGCACCCGCGATCTTGTCCAAGAAGCCCTTCACTCGCTCGAGGCCAACAAGGGACGCAGCCTGCTCACCATCCTTGGCATCGTCATTGGCATCGCCTCGGTCATCGCCATGACTTCGCTCATCGGCGGCATCCAAAACAGCTTGGTCAACAGCCTTGGCCTCAACGCAGCTCGCATGGTTCAGATCTATTCGTCCCAAGAACTCTCTGATTCTGACGTCCAGAAGCTTAAAAAACTGGTGCCGCAGATAGAACAGATCGGCATTGTCAAAAGCGCGTATACCGAGTACAAGACCGGCGATAAAAGCTATACCGTCATGGCACAGGGTGTCGATAGCGACATGCTCGACGCCGTGGGTGCCAGTAAGCTCGTTGCGGGGCGCACCTACACCGATGTCGAGTCAAAGGCAGGCTCGCGCGTGGCGCTCATCAGCCGCGGCGGCGCCGATCAGCTTTACGGCAACGAACAGGATGCGCTGGGAAAAACCATCAAAGTGTCCAACGGCGAGGTGCAGATTGTAGGCGTGATTGATGGCGGCAGCGACTCCATGGGCTCGCTCACTTTGTATATGCCACGCGAAACCATCTCCGGCCTATTTGGCGACGAGAATCCTTCATTCCCCAGCGTGACGGCACTTGCCGCCGAGGGCACGGACATGGATGAGCTCTGCAAGACCATCGAGTCCAAGGTGCGCGCGATGAAGGGTATCGCGGAGGATGATGAGTACGACAGTGTATCGGCGACCTCCATGAAAAGCGCTATCGACTCCCTCAATTCCTTTATGGGCGCCTTCTCGCTCATCATGGGTGCTGTCGCCAGTATCTCGCTGCTTGTCGGCGGTATCGGCATTATGAACATGATGCTCACCAACGTGACTGAGCGCATCCGCGAGATCGGCATCCGTCGCGCTCTGGGCGCCAGTCGTCGCGATATCACCGCGCAGTTTTTGGCCGAGTCCTCGGCGCTGTGCGTCACCGGTGGCCTGCTGGGTGTCCTGATAGGCTATCTGCTGGCCTGGGGCCTCGCGATGTTTGCCTCCGGATCCGGAATTCTTGGCGAGCTCGGTGCCAGCGGGCAAATCACACCGAGTTTTTCAATCGCCACGGTGCTGCTGGCCTTCGCCGTCTCCGTCGGCATCGGCGTAATCTTTGGCTTCTACCCCGCTCGACGCGCGGCAAAGCTCGACCCGGTGGAGTGCCTACGCTACCAGTAAGCCACCACCGACAAGTTACGGTGATTTAGGGACTGAATATGCTATCTAGCAGCAAAAACAGACACTATTTCACCGCAACATATTGAAGGGCTGTTTGCGCCAGTTCCGGGCGTCCTCGAGCTATTGGTGGATGACGGGCTTGTACGGGTCGAGCTTGCTCGAGGCGATCCTCCTCGCAGGCGCGGCGAGCGCCTAGCGCGCGAACTCCCGTAAGAGCGCATCTTCCACTTCCCGAAGCGAAAGGGCCCCGCCTCCCTCGGCGGGACGGGTGACCACGATACAGCGCGCTCCCACGGCGCGCGCTGCGGCGAGCTTCTCGGCCGTGCCGCCTACGGTTCCCGAGTCCTTGGTCACAAGCCACTGGGCGCCCACCTGCCGAAGCATCGCCTCGTTGAGCTCGCGGGTGAAGGGCCCCTGCATGCCGATGACGTGCGACGGCGAAAACCCCGCGTCGATGCACTTCGTTATAGCACCGGGCAGCGGGAGCACACGCACGAAGAAGCGCTCCGCGAAATCGGCGACGCGCGTGTAGGGAGCAAGCTCCTTGCTCCCCGTCGTGAGAAGAACGCGACCCGGGTTCTCGGAGAGAAAGCGCGCCGCGCAGGCGATCGACGCGACCGGCACGACGCCTTTGGGCAGCGCCTCGACCGGGCGCGCAAGGCGCAGGCATCGTGCACCCACGGCGAGCGAAGCGACCCGGATGTTGCCGCTTGCGAGCGTAGCGAAGGGGTGCGTGGCGTCGACGACGATACGCGCGCCGGAAAGCTCGCGCTCCATGTCGGCATCGTCGAGCCTGCCCGCATGCACCTCGATGCCCGGAAGCTCACCCAAAAGCTCGCCTCCGTACTCGGTTGCCGCGTAGGCACGGGCGGGGATGCCCGCCCCGCTCGCCCATTCACACAGAAGGCGGCCCTCGGTGGTGCCGGCGAAGATGCGCAGCGCCGGCGCGGATGCGGGCGCCGTCACTTCGGGCCGCCTGGGCGCGTGATCTGGTAGAGCAGCGCGTTCATAATGGCAGCCGCCACGGTCGAGCCGCCCTTGCGACCCCTCGCGACGATGGCTGGCACGCGTCGTGCGAGTAGCTCCTCTTTCGCCTCGACCACGTTCACAAACCCGACCGGCACCCCAACGACGAGCGCGGGCGCGATCTTCCCCGCGTCCATGAGCTCGGCGAGGCGCAGAAGTGCTGTGGGAGCGTTGCCGACGGCCACGATGAGCGGACCCTCGATGCCGCAAGCTTTGTCCATGCTCGCAACGGCGCGAGTCGTGCCCGCGGCGCGCGCAGCCGCGGCGACATCAGGGTCGGCCATGAAGCACACGGCCTTGCAGCCGAGCTTCTCGAGCGCGGGCTTGCTTATGCCTGCGAGCGCCATGTTCGTGTCGGTGAGCACCGTGGCCCCTGCGCGCAGTGCGTCGAGCGCACAGTGCGCGGCGTCATGGGTGAACACGAGGGAATCGGCGTACGAGAAGTCGGCAGTGGTGTGGATGACGCGCTTCACGACGGGCTCTTCGAGCGGCGGGAACGTGCGGCCGCCGAGCTCTTCGGTGATGATCTCGAAGCTGCGCCGCTCGATGTCGCCGGGCGCCATCTCCTTGGAATCCATCTAGTACTCCACTCCTTCCCTTGCACATATCCCCTGCTCGTAGGGGTGTTTCTCGCACCGCATCTCGGTTATGTAGTCGGCCTTCTCCACGATCTTGCGGGAAGGCGCGCGCCCGGTGAGCACTACTTCGACGCCGAGCGCGGACATATCGAGTGCGCGGTCCACGAGCGCCTCGTCGACAAGCCCCATCGAAAGCGCGTCGAGTGCCTCGTCGAGCACGAGCAGTCCCTCTTGCGCGCACTCGAGCTCGACGAGCGCGGAAGCGAGGTTCCCATCGTGCAGCTCGCACGTCTGTCTCTTATACACATCTGACGCTGCCGACGACTCCTTACGTGTAGATCT
>USHF01000191.1 GCA_900554465.1 uncultured Collinsella sp. | reverse complement strand
GGCCAGCCCGTGGGAGGCCAGGGCGCCGCTGACCGGTGGACGGCACCGAGCCGTCAATTGACTTGAAGAAGGGGGAGGCCTCGCGGCCTCCCCCTTCTTGCGTTTACGGGGTGTAAATGACTCAATTACACCAGACGATCTTGTTGTTTTCGGTATTGAGCCTTTATTTAAAGAAAATAAATCGTATAACAAGGGCAACTGCTATGGCCGCAATGATCATAAGCAGGATTGTCAGCTGATGCTGCTTGCGTCGTTTACTTGACGAAACGAAGATTGATTTTCCCTGTTTTGGAGTCTCGAGATAGCGAGCCGAATGCGTCAAGGTTTGCTTGGGTCGAGGCCCTCTTTGTTGATGAGCGGCGGATGCTTTCATCGGCTCATCACTAGCTGCGCTGTTTTTAGATAATGGTGCGTCTTTCAGATATACAGGGTCTCCCGAGGCAACGCCCATATGTTTACGTCCCGTTTGGGCTTCTTCGAGCGTTTGATATCGGTTTCTTGTCACATATTTGGGCTCTGGGCCATTGATGGGCTCTTGCGAGATGTGGGGGCGATGGAATCGAATCGGTTGCGGGCTGGATGCTTCGTCCTGCTCCGGCATAAACGTGTTGTCCTGTTTTTGATCGTCCATGATGCCCTTAGCTCGTCATCAATATCGTGTATGCGCCCATTGTAAGCCAGCCGTCTAGTTTTGATGGGATTGCATACATTATTTAAGCCTTCGTTCAAATTCCGTTTATTAGACAAAACCTTAGTCAACCAGACTTAGATATGCTTATATCAATAGACTCAAAAAACTTTATAGTCGATGTATATATAAGAAGCGGCTGGGCATATATAACAGCGTCAAAAGAAGTCCCAGTCACCTAGAAGATGACTCGGCAGTCCTTAAAAGGAGTGGTAAACATGGCAAGCATGGTTCCTTATCGTTCGGTTTTTGGCGTTCGTCCTTCTGCTAGCTCGCTGTTCGATTTGTTTGATGATATGACCGATCTTGCAAACAACTCGATTGCTTCCAAGGCGTTCCCCGTTGATGTCGAGGACAAGGGCGATGGTTATGAGGTCAAGGCCTATCTGACCGGCGTCGCTAAGGATGATATCGACGTTGAGCTTAACGAGGGTCGCCTGTCGATTAGCGTGAACGTTGTGGAGGACGAGGAGAACGAGGGCAAGAACTTCCTGCAGAAGGAGTTTAGCTCGTACAGCGCGACGCGCGGCGTGTATCTGAAGGACGCTTCGAGCGAGGGCCTTTCGGCTAAGTATGCTGACGGCATCCTGACCGTTACGGTTCCCAAGATTGTCGAGAAGAAGAACGTTACGAAGATCTCCATCGACTAACGATGGCTCTGCTTCAATCGAGAGTATGAGTTAAGGGGGCTGGGAAGTGATTCCCAGCCCCCCTTTGTTGTCTTGAGGGGCTATTGAATGGTTGTCGGTTGATACTGGCTTGCAGGGCGTATCGAGAGCTTCCGCGGCCCTTGAAGACGGGTGGCAGAACTGCCGAGTTCATCATCGAGACTTGCATCAAGCGCGTTGGCATAGCTTTTGACGGTAAGGCTTGGACGATTATTGTCCTGGCTGATGTGCATGGCGATGAGTTGTTCGGTGCGATCGGTGACGAGCCCACGCGCTGCGTTGGCGGCTTGGTCGTTAGAGAGATGGCCTTTTGCAGATAAAATTCGCTCTTGGAGGCAGCGGGGGTAATCCCCTTGGCGCAGCATGGCCACATCGTGGTTGCTCTCGAGTGCAAGAACTCGGCAGTCTTCGAGGGTGTCTATAGCTTGTTTGGTTAGCTCTCCGGTGTCGGTAGCAAAGCCAATGGAGTCATCGAGAGTGTCGAATCGATAACCGACAGGATTGATGACATCATGCGAAGTTGGGTAGGTTCGCACGCGGATGCCGGCAATGGGAAGCGTGTCGCCGGGGTCAAATTCCTCTACGGGTAGATGTGCGAGGGTTTCTTTGCACGAAAGCGTGCCCCTGCTGGCAAAGAGGGGAGCATGCCAGTGCTTGCACCATACATCGAGCCCTTTGATGTGGTCGCTGTGCTCATGGGTGATTACAAGCGCGGCAACGTCGTCTGCCGAGAGGCCAAGCTCCGCCATGCGTTTAAGTGTCTCGCGGCGGGACAGGCCATCATCGATCATGATGAGACCTTGCGGTCCCTCGATGAGTGCGCAGTTGCCTTTTGAGCCGCTGCCGAGGATATGAAGGTGCAGGCGAGACATAAGATTCCAAAGGATACAATGGGTGCGGACGAATAGAGGAGGAAGCGAATGCCAACGGTATCTCAGCACTATGGACATCATGCTGCGTCGCGGGCGGATGATTACGCCCTGGCGACGCGGCAGACGGCTGCTCCTGTGGTGCTCATGGTATCAGGTGGTGCGGACTCGACGGCCTTGCTTCTTATGGCATGCACATCAAAGTTGGATATCATGGACGGGCGCGGCGTCGCTTCCATTGCGCGCGAGCGTCTGCACGTACTGCATGTAAATCATCATCTGCGTGGTGAGGCGTCGGATGGCGATGAGGCCTTTGTGCGCGAGCTCTGCGCGCAATATGGCTTGCCGCTGTGTGTTGAGCATGCCTATTTTGATGATGAATCGGGCAATATCGAGGCGGCTGCCCGTGAGGTACGCTATGCCGCGGCACGGAGATGCGTTCGTGAGCTCTGCGCCCAGACGGGCGCACCGCGGACGGCGGCCCGCATCTGTACGGCGCACACCTCGTCGGACCGCGCGGAAACGTTTTTGATGAATGCGATTAAGGGGTCGGGGCCCGCTGGTCTATCGAGCATCCCACGCCGTCGGAACATCGTGGTACGCCCGTTGCTCGACCTCACGCATGATGAGCTTGTGAACTATCTGCAGGTGCATGGCCAGCCATGGCGGGAGGATGAGAGCAACGAGGACGTTTCGTACCTGCGCAACTATGTGCGCCACCGGGTGATGCCGGTGGTGGCACAGCGCAACGCGAACGTCTGCAAGACGATTGGTGCCGCTTGCGAGATCCTGGGCGACGAGGATGCGTTTTTGTCTCAACTCTCGGCACAGGCGTTTCGAAGCTGCCTGCGCAAGGAAGTGGCGGGTGCGCTGGTCCTCGACGCGCGCCGCCTTGCTGCGGCCGAGGTGGTGATTGCGCGGCGCATGGTGCGACTGGCAATTAAGCGCATCGACCCCGATGCTCGGCCGGAGATGCGGCATGTGGAGCGCGTGCTCGCCTGTGTTGCCGAGGGTGCGGGCTCGGTCACACTCCCGGCGGGAATTGATGCGCGCGTGGAGTTTGGAATGCTGGCACTCAAGGCCCCGGTGGCGCGCGAGGGCTTAGTTGCCGACCTGTCTCTTATACACATCTGACGCTGC
>USHF01000190.1 GCA_900554465.1 uncultured Collinsella sp. | reverse complement strand
ACCCCCATTCCGCACAACGGCTGCCGCCCCAAGAAGCGTCGCCGCGTGTAACTGAAAGGATCGTATCAATATGGCAATCGACAGGACTCCTGTTCTTAAGCGCTGCCGTCAGCTCGGGATCGATCCCGCTGAGCTCGGTTACAGCAGCAAGAAGGAATCTATCCGTCAGCCCAAGCGCCGTCGCAAGGAATCTGAGTACGGCATGCAGCTGCGCGAGAAGCAGAAGGTCAAGTTCATCTATGGCGTTCTGGAGAAGCAGTTCCACGGCTACTTCAACAAGGCCCGTAAGATGAACGGCGTCACCGGTGAGAACCTCATGATCATCCTTGAGTCTCGCCTTGACAACGTCGTCTTCCGTCTTGGCTTCGCCCGCACCCGCAAAGAGGCTCGTCAGTCCGTCCGTCACGGTCACTTCACCGTGAACGGCAAGCGCGTGGATATTCCGTCCTACCGCGTCAAGGCCGGCGACGTCGTCGCTGTCGGCGAGAAGTTCCGTGACCTCCTCCCCATCAAGGAGGCTCTGATTTCCTCCGAGCGCTTTGAGGTCCCTGGCTGGCTCGAGGTCGATATCGAGAAGCTGTCTGGTAACGTGCTCGCTCTGCCGACGCGTGAGCAGATCAGCGGTGATATCAACGAGCAGCTCATCGTCGAGCTCTACTCTAAGTAGTCCATCCGGGCTGCTGAGGCTGGAGGTAATACATGTCAGAATTCATTAGGCCTCAGGTTCAGGTCGAAGAGATCAACGAGACGTCTGCTCGTGTCTCCGTCGAGCCGCTCGAGCGTGGCTACGGCGATACGCTGGGTAACTCCCTTCGTCGCGTACTTCTGTCCTCGCTCGAGGGTGCCGCCGTCGAGGCTATTCAGATCGATGGTGCACAGCACGAGTTCATGACCATCCCTAACATGGTCGAGGATGTCACCGACATCGTCCTGAATGTCAAGGGTCTTGTCTTCAGGGCTCTCGGCACGACCGACGAGGCGACCGCCACCATTTCTGTTGACGGCCCCTGCGAGGTCACCGGTGCGGACTTCTTTATTCCGTCCGAGTTTGAGCTGGTCAACCCCGAGCAGCACATCGCTACGCTTACCGAGGGTGGCCATCTCACCATGAGCATGCGCATCGGCTATGGCCGCGGCTATGTCTCTGGCGAGGCTAACAAGCGCGACAACGACCCCATCGGTGTGATCCACGTCGACTCGCTGTACTCGCCGGTGTCCCGTTGCGCCAAGCTCGTTGAGGCTTGCCGTGTCGGTCAGCACACCGACTACGACCGCCTTGTCCTCGAGATCGAGACCAACGGCTCCATCGCTCCGCGCGACGCCGTGGTCCAGGCTGCCAATATCATCAACCAGCATATGGCTGCCTTTATGAACCTTGCCGAGACCCCCGAGGTCGAGGAGGAGGCTTCGATCTTCGCTCCTGAGGTCACCAACGACAACGCCGAGCTGGACAAGCAGATCGAGGATCTGGACCTTTCCGTCCGTTCCTACAACTGCCTTAAGCGCGCCAGCATTCACTCGGTCCGTCAGCTCGTTGAGTTCTCGGAGAACGATCTGCTTAACATCCGTAACTTCGGTGTTAAGTCGATCGAGGAAGTGAAGGACAAGCTTGAGTCCATGGGCCTGAGCCTGAAGGCTTAATGCTTCGCATATTTGAGGAGAAACTAGACCATGCGTCACAACGTTAAGAAGGGCCTGAAGCTCGGCACCGATGCGAGCCACACCAAGGCCATGAAGAAGAGCCTGGCCAAGGCCCTCTTCGAGAACGACCGCATCAAGACCACCGAGACCCGCGCTAAGGCGCTGCGTTCGGTCGTCGACCCGATCATCACCTGGGCCAAGAAGGGCGACCTGCACTCTCGTCGTCTGGCCATCGCCAAGCTCGGCGATAAGCAGCTCGTTGCCGAGATCTTCGACAAGGCTGCCCAGGGCATGTGGCAGGACCGCAACGGCGGTTACACCCGCATCATGAAGCTCGGCAACCGTAAGGGCGACAACGCTCCTATCGTTATCATGGAGCTCGTCACCGAGCCTTGCACGCCTAAGGCCAAGAAGGCTGCTCCGGCCCCCAAGAAGGCCGCTGCTCCCAAGAAGGTCGAGGCCGTCGAGGAGGCTCCTGCTGAGGAGACCGCTGAGTAGACAATCCGTCTGCATAGGCTATATTCGAGGGGTACGTTCGCGTACCCCTCTTTTTTTGTCGCGATACCGTTGATTGTTTGTTGGGAGCGCCCATGACCGCGCCGTCTGATTTCAATTCGATTCCTGAGCTCGATGCCACGCTTGTATTCTGTGTTGCCTATGATGGCTCGTCCTATAGCGGATTTGCCGTGCAGCCGGGCCAGACGACCGTTGCGGGCGAGTTGCGCCGCGCTATCGAGACGCTGCTGCGCCGCCCGATCGATCTGACGTGTGCGGGTCGTACCGATGCCGGCGTGCATGCGGTGGCCCAGTACATAAGCGTGCCCGTAACGGACGCTGAGCTTGCTCTGACGCGCCGTAGGTGGCTGAGGGCTATGGATGCCCTCCTGCCCAAAGATATCGCCATAAACGAGGTCTACAAGGCCCGTAGGGGCTTTTCTGCCCGCTTTGACGCGCGGTCCCGTACGTATACGTACCGTATTGCCGATCGCGATGCGCGCCCCGTGCTCTCGCGCGGTGCGGTGTGGTGGCATCGCTATCCCCTCGACGTCGATGCGATGGCGGCCGCCTGCCCTGCGCTTTTGGGCGAGCAGGACTTTAAGAGCTTTTGCAAGGTTGCCTCTGCTGTGGGCAAGCCCACGCACCGCTGCGTGATGCGTGCGGAGTTTGGCCACGAGGTCGCTTTTGGCGAGGATATCCTGACCTTCACTATCGAGGGCAATGCGTTTTTGCACTCGATGGTGCGTACCATTGTAGGAACGCTCGTGGAGATTGGCATGCATCGTCGCGATCCCCAGTGGATGCGCGAGGTTATTGACGCCCGTGACCGAACCGCTGCGGGTCCCACGGCGCCTGCCTGCGGCCTTACGTTTATGGGTGTGGATTACGGCCCCGACGAGCTTGTCGTTCTCGACTAGGGGAGTGCTCGGCGCGTCTGTGCCTTGCACATACTATGTGTGAGCTGCGCGTGTGCAACATCTGTTCTTGGCGTGCAACATGTTAGGCGGCTCGTTGCTTTTATAGCTCGGGTGTACCATGAACGACAGTTTGATTTGGTGCTATCGAGAGGATGGAAAACTTGGTTCGACGTTGTTCGCATCCGCGACTTTCGGTGATCCTTGTGGTAGAAGGTTCGCCCAGCTATGCGATGCGTGCGCTCGAGAGTATCCAGAACCAAGACCTCTATGATTTGCAGATTGTCGTTGTCTGCCGCGATGCTGTGCCCGGTG
>USHF01000189.1 GCA_900554465.1 uncultured Collinsella sp. | reverse complement strand
TTGGAGAGGAAGCATTGCATGCCCTGCTTGCCGAGCGCGACCCCGAATCGGCTGCCGTGATTCATCCCCATAACGTGCGTCGTGTGATTCGTGCGCTCGAGATGCACGATGACGGTGTGTCGTATGCCGAGCAGAAGTCGAAATTCAGCGTTCCGCGTGAGCGTTATCATGCCTTGTGGTTTGGTCTGACGCGTAGCCGTAAAGTGCTCTATGAGCGCATTAACCTGCGTGTCGACCTTATGTTTGAGCAGGGGCTGGTTGATGAGGTCCGTGGTCTTATGGACCAGGGCCTAAGTGATGCACTGACGTCGATGCAGGCAATCGGTTACAAAGAGATTATTGATGCCTTGCGAGGCGCTATTACCATGGATGAGGCCCGTGAGCTTATCAAGATGCGCTCACGTCGCTATGCCAAGCGCCAGCTATCCTGGTTTAAGCGTGATGATCGCATCGTGTGGTTCAATATGGATGAGTTTACGATCGATGAGGTCGTTGCTGATATTTACCGTCGCATCGAGGCTGCCTAATGGCTCGTTTTCCTTTGGTCCCTACGGCGCCTGAACCTGAGCGCGCCATCTTGGTTGGTGTTGAGTGGCGCGATAACGTCTGGCCGCTCGACCGTTCGCTCGACGAGCTCGAGCGCTTGGCTCACACTGCTGGAGCCCAATGCGTGGCACGCTTGTCGCAGCGCCTGGTTAAACCCTATCCCAAATCGTTTATCGGTTCTGGCAAGGTCGAGGAGCTGTGCGGCTTGGTGCATCGCATGGATGCGGATGTTGTTATCTTCGACGACGACCTGACGCCCTCGCAGCAGTCCTATCTTGAGAAAGCCGTGGGCGAACCGGTCAAGATTATTGACCGTACGGCATTGATTTTGGATATCTTTGGCCTGCATGCCCAGACTCGTGAGGGCCGCTTGCAGGTGCAGCTGGCACAGTTGCAGTATCTGCTGCCTCGTCTGCGAGGTATGTGGAGCCATCTTGCTAAGGAACAGACGCGTGGCGGTATTGGCTCGCGCTTTGGCCAGGGCGAAAGCCAGCTCGAGGTCGACCGTCGCCTAATTCGTAATAAGATCGCAGCTCTTCGACGCGAACTGAAACAGGTTGAACAACGTCGTGATGTGCAATCGAAAAGCCGTATTGAATCGCCGGCGTTTCGCGTGGCGTTGGCTGGCTACACCAATGCCGGCAAGTCGACGTTGCTTAATCGATTGACGGGATCCACTGTACTTTCGCAGGATAAGCTGTTTGCCACGCTCGATCCTACGACGCGCTCGTACCGTTTGCCCGGTGGCCGTGGCATGACGATCACCGATACCGTCGGCTTTATTCAAAAGCTGCCCCATGGCCTGGTCGACGCGTTTAAATCTACGCTTTCCGAGGTGCTCGGCGCCGATTTGATTCTTAAAGTTGTAGACGCTTCCGATGAGGATTATGAGCGTCAGCTCGAGGCGGTTGATCGTGTCCTTGACGAGATTGGTGCCGGTGAGCGCCTGACGCTTACTGTGTTCAATAAAATTGATCTGCTCGATAGCGTCGACCGCTTGAGCTTCCGCCGGCGCTATCCCGAGGCGGTGCTGTTCTCGGCTCAGACGGGTGAGGGTCTTGATGACTTAGTCGACCGCATCGCTCGTGAAGCGGCCGCTACGGATGTGTTGCTCTCGGCCGATATTCCGTATCGAGAGGGCGCTTTAATCACGCTCGTGCACGAACAGGGAACCCTTCTGCACGAGGAATATCTTGAGGGCGGCGTTCGTATTGTGGCAAAGCTGCCGATCCGTATCGCACCACGTCTTGAGCGTTACCGAACGGAATAAATCAGCTCCAGCACACCCAAGATAATCGGTTGATGGAGCAGATAGAACGGTAGTGCATGGCATCCGAGGCTCGCGAGCGCCGGGATGGGATTCGCATCGGCCCATGCTGGCGCTTTGCGGTTTGCTTTTTGTGCCGTTCGAGCGGCAAAGAAGCCTGCGAGGTACATAAAGAAGAAGGGTATGAGCGGATAGTAATCACCGGAGACAAAGTCTGGATCTGGGAAACCCAGCCAAGCTAGATAGGGGATAGGGTAGACCGCTTTAGGAATGCTCCAGGTACAGGCAAAGAGTATGAGGCAAATCGTTATACCCCATATTGCAGGCACCCTATCGAGAACCGGGCGCGCGAGTGCAACAATGGCAGTGCATGCCGCCATGCAGAAAATGATGCCGAAGTTCACCGAGTCATCGACTGAGACAAGCGTCGTTGCGACCCATACAACTAAAGCGGCAGCGGCATATTTGGCGGCACGCTTGATGTTGTTGCGCGAGAGGGTGCACATCCAGCCGGCAATAAGCAAAAATACCCAACTGATGCTAGCGCGCCAGATGTCTTGGAAGATGGTCTGGGTAAACCAGGGCATGTCCCAACCATATAGGTAGGCAAGGTCGTAGCAGGCATGAAATCCCGCCATCGACAGCATGGTAAACCCGCGAATGGTATCAAAGACCGTGATGCGTTTTTGCATTACGAAAACCGGCGCATCAAACCGACGACCTTGCCCAGAATCGTGGGATTTGTCGCGTAGATAGGCTCCATGGTGTCGTTTTCGGGCTGCAGGCGAACACGCCCCTGCTCCTTATAGAACGTTTTGACCGTTGCGGAACCATCGATCATGGCCACGACAATCTCGCCATTCATGGCACTCTTCTGTTCGCGAACGATGATGTAGTCGCCGTTATAGATACCGACGTTAATCATCGAATTGCCGTGGACCTCGAGGATAAAGGACCCCTGGTCCGTTGCGATCTCGGTTGGGATGGTAAAGGTGTCCTCGATATTCTGCTCGGCAAGAATAGGAATTCCTGCGGCGACACGGCCTACGAGAGGCAGCGATACGGTTCCGCGGGGCGCCGTGGGCTCATCGGACTTTGAGATGGATACGGAAGATCCGTCCTCGTCAAAGAGCTCGAGAGCGCGAGGCTTGGTGGCGTCACGCTTGAGCAAGCCGCGTGCTTCGAGTGCGGAGAGATGCGCATGTACGGTGCTAGGGGAGGAAAGGCCCACAGCCGAAGCCATCTCGCGTACACTGGGCGGATAGCCCTTCTCCTGCTGATATTCCTTGATGAAGTCGTAAATTTGCTGCTGACGCTTGGTAATTTTGCGAGCCATCAGGGATTCCTCTCTACCCATACCAAACAAATGTTCTATTTTTGCTTGACAGGAACAACTGTTCGAAGATAATAATAACCGAACACTCGTTCCCGCGCTAGACTTTTTTGTCCCCGCGGCTTGATAAAACAGTTCTCGTCAAAACAAACGAGAGGAGAACAGAATGAACGCAGCGGATATGGTCCAGGGACTGTCTCTTATACACATCTCCGAGCCCACGAG
>USHF01000188.1 GCA_900554465.1 uncultured Collinsella sp. | reverse complement strand
ACGAGATCTGCGCATGTCTCGTGGGCTCGGAGATGTGTATAAGAGACAGGGCGGGCACGCATCCTCACCAAACGTACCATGGCGAGCGCAAAACCCACAGCGGCCACAGCCATAAGCACGTAGAACACCGAGCGAAAGCCAAACAGGAACACATCCGGACGACCTGCAACAATACTGGTCACGGCCTCGCCCATCGCCACGCTCATCTGCCCATACAGGACATTCGACGCCACCGTAATGCCGAGTGCCATGCCGGCATAGCGCGCCAAGCTGCCCAGGCTGCCCGCAAAGCCGAGCGCTTCGCGCGGAGCCGAGCCCATATACAACGAGTTATTGGGGCTCTGGAAAATCGACGTACCGCAGGACATAAATGCGACGCAGCACACGATCACAGGGATAGAAGAGTGCTCGTCGAGCGTGCTTACCGCAAAGAGACCGCACACGTACACGCCCAGGCCAACCGCCGTAGGACCCTCGCAGCCGACACGGTCCGAAACCGTACCCGAAAGCGGTCCGATGAAGGCATTCACCATCGGTAGTGCCAAAAAGAGCAGTCCAGAGATGTCGGAACCAAAACCATGGGCGTCCTGAAAATAGAACGGCAGGATAAACTCGGATGCGCCGATGCCAACGAACACGATGAGCATACAGGCAAGGTTGATGGTGAAGGCAGAATTGGCAAAGCAGCGACGCGCGGCCTCCGCCAGCGACATGGGGCGCTCGCCGGCCTCCGGCTTAACATGCGGCAGTGTGTAAAGCCCCACGATAAACGAGATGACGCCAATGGGCAGGTTGATGAGGAAGATGCTCTCCCAGGGAAAGCGTGCCACCAGCATGCCGCCGAGCACGGGGCCACACATCATGCCGAGGGCCACGAAGGTCGCGAGAATACCCATGGCACGACCGCGCTCGCGCGCCGGAAACGACTCGGTGATGATGCCCATGTTGTTGGCCATGGCCGCCGCGCAACCGACGCCCTGAACAATGCGTGCCAGGATAAGAACCTCGAGCGAACCCGACAGGCCGCAAAGCAGCGAACCGACCGTAAAGACGATAACGCCCAGCTGGAATACGCCCACCTTGCCGCGCACGTCGCCCAGGCGGCCAAACGGCAACATGGCCACGCACGTCGCGAGCAAATACACCGAGCTCACCAGCTGGATGCGGTCGAGGCCCACGCCCAGCTCCTTTTGCATCACGGGCAACGCCACGGTCACGACGGTCGAATCCAGGCACGCCATAAACGTCATGATGAGCACGGTAAACAGAATCGCCCATTTGTTCTTGCCATGGGTGTCGCCCTCTAGGGCAATGTGCTCGCGGCGCAGCTGCTCTGCAGTTTTGTCCATATCCATCCTTTCGAGTGGCCCAACGCAAAAAAACGGGGCCCCAATCGCCTGCAAACAGCCGCGATTGGGGTCCCGCCTACGGAATCGGAACGAAAGGTCGCCGAAGCTTTCTGCCAGCATCGGCGCCTTATGCGAACGCTAGCCTAGCACTGCTCGAGTGCCTGCTCAAGGTCGGCAATCAGGTCGGCCGTGTCCTCGAGGCCGCACGACAGGCGTACCATGTCGGCGGAGATGCCACAGGCGATGAGTTCCTCGTCGTTCATCTGGCGATGGGTGGCGTTTGCCGGATGCAAGCAGCAGGTGCGCGCATCGGCCACGTGCGTAGCGATCTGGGCGAGCTTAAGGCTCTTCATAAAGGTCTCAGCCGCCGCGCGACCACCGTTAAAGCCAAAGCTCACGACGCCGCAAGTACCGTTGGGCATGTACTTCTGAGCCATGTCGTAGTACTTGTCACCCTCCAGGCCCGGATAGCTCACGAAGCGCACCTTGGGGTGGCTCTGCAGGAACTTGGCGACCGCCAGGCCGTTCTCGCAATGACGCGGCATGCGCACGTGCAGGCTCTCGAGTGAGCTGTTCAGGAAGAATGCCGCCTGCGGGTTCTGCATGGGGCCGAGGTCGCGCATGAGCTGCGCGGTGGCCTTGGTAATAAAGGCGCCCTCGCGACCGAACTTCTCGGCATAGGTCACGCCGTGGTAGCTCTCGTCGGGCGTGGTGAGACCCGGGAACTTGTCCGCATGGGCCATCCAGTCAAACTGGCCGTGATCGACGATCACGCCACCCAGGTAGGCCGCATGGCCATCCATGTACTTAGTGGTGGAGTGCGTGACGATGTCGGCGCCCCACTCAAAGGGACGGCACATCACGGGCGTCGGGAAGGTGTTGTCGACCATCAGCGGTACGCCGTGGTCGTGCGCGGCCTTGGCAAAGCGCTCAATATCGAGCACGGCAAGGGCGGGGTTGGCGATTGTCTCGCCAAAGACGAGCTTAGTATTGGGCGCAAAAGCTGCCTCGAGCTCCTCGTCGGTGCAGTCGGGAGCAACAAACGTGCAGGTCAAGCCCATACGGCCCATGGTATGGGCGAGCAGGTTGTAGGTACCGCCGTAGATGGCAGAGCTTGCGACCACATGATCGCCGGCACCGGCCACGTTAAAGATCGCGAGGAAGTTCGCAGCCATGCCCGAGCTCGTGAGCATCGCTGCGGTGCCGCCCTCCATCTCGCAGATCTTGGCGGCAACCAGATCGCACGTGGGGTTCTGCAGGCGGCTGTAGAAGTAGCCCGACTCCTCCAGGTCAAACAGCTTGCCCATATGTTCGGACGTGTCGTACTTCCACGTGGTGGACTGGTAGATGGGCACCTGGCGCGGCTCGGCATCTCCCGGGTGATAGCCGCCCTGAACACATGTGGTACCGATAGTCTGCTCGCTCATATCCAACTCCCTTACCTGGGTTACGTTTTATTCGGTTCACGATACCGCTACCCTGCACCCCTCTCAACCCATCCCCAAGGTAGGTTATGGGACTAATTGATCCGTGGCATTTATCTCAAGCCTTGGGCATTTGCTCGATAGATAAAAATGAGGCATCCATGAAGCTCTCGATGATTACACGCACCGTCACGGGTACCATAGGCGGGTACACCATGACCAAGGAGACAACGATGAAGCAAATCGATACGGCCCAGCTCGACATCACCGCCTGTCAGGCTCAGGCTGCCGAATACCACGCCCGTGGCTTTAACTGCGCCCAGGCCGTCGCCTGCACGCTCGCGCCCGCCGTCGGGCTCGACCCCCAGGTCGCCTTTACCCTCACCGAGGGCTTTGGCGCCGGCATGGGCGGCATGACCGAAACCTGCGGCGCCATCTCGGGCGCCGTGGCCATCATGGGCTTTGTAATGAGCGACGGCATGGAAAACCCCAAGACCAAGGGCCAAACCTACAAGCTGTCGCGCGAAATCGCCAAGCGTTTTGGCGAGAAGAACACGACGACCGTCTGCGGCACGCTCAAGGGCATTGGATCGGATAAGGGTCCGCTCCTGTCTCTTATACACATCTCCGAGCCCACGAGACATGCGCAGATCTCG
>USHF01000187.1 GCA_900554465.1 uncultured Collinsella sp. | reverse complement strand
AGCGTCAGATGTGTATAAGAGACAGGTCTTGCGCAGGACTGTAGAGCAGCAAACTTAATCGTCCCGCCCGGCGGGCGAGCGCAGGGATACGACATCTGTCCAACAATTCGTGTGAAACACAATGAAAAACCGTTTGATGTGAGTTAATATAAACAACGTCGTGAATCTGACTCCTGCCGCATGCACGACAGGGGTTAAACACAAAAAAGGAGTCAATTATGGTTTCTGAGAAGGCTACCCTCGTCAATCCGCAGGGTCTTCACATGCGTCCGGCTGGCCTCTTCGCCTCCACCATGGGCAAGTACGCCTGCGACGTGACGGTCGTCACCCCCGAGAAGGAGGTCAACGGCAAGTCCCCGATGGCCCTCATGGCTGCTGGTATCCCCTGCGGTACCGAGGTCGAGGTCAAGTGCGACGGCGCCGACGAGGCCGAGGCTCTGGCTGCTGCCATCGAGCTCATCAAGAGCGGTCTTGGCGAGTAGAACTCAAACGGGTCGCATGTTGAACAATTAAGTTCATACTTGGGGGCGCAGTGACCTGTATCAAGGTAGCTGCGCTCTTTTGTCATGGATATGGCAAAACGCTTTATCACATGACACGGAGAGAGGAATGGGAATGTATCAGGGAGTCAACGCATCCGAGGGTATCGGTATCGGCACCGTCATGGTCGCCGTCGATCCCGACTTGACGTTTGAGCCGCACGAGGTTGCTGATTCGGCAGCAGAGAAGGAGCGTTATCAGGCTGCTCTTTCGGTCTTCTGCGAGAAGACCCAGGCTCAGGCCGACCACATGAAGGAGACGGTGGGCGAGGCCGAGGCCGAGATCATGAGCGGACACATTGTTCTGGCTCAGGATCCGGGCATGACCGACGCCATCAACGCTGCCATTGATGGCGGCACCTGCGCCGAGCAGGCGCTCATGGACACCTCGACCATGTTCGAGAACATGTTCCTGTCCATGGACGACGAGATGTTCCGTCTGCGCGCGGCCGACATCGCCGACATCCGCACCGGTATTCTGGCCGAGCTGCTGGGCAAGGAGGTCGTCGACCTCTCCGTCCTGCCCGAGAACACCGTCGTTGTCGTGCACGACCTTACGCCGTCCATGACCGCCACGATCGATAAGGCTCACGTTGCCGGCATTGTCACCGAGACCGGTGGCCGCACGTCGCACTCCGCGATCATCGCGCGCGCCCTCGAGATCCCGGCCGTCCTTTCGGTCTCTAACAGCTGCACCGCGCTTCGCAACGGTATGACCGTCGTCGTCGACGGTGGCAAGGGTGTTGTCGAGGCCGATCCTAACGAGGAGACGCTCGCTGCCTACACCGCCAAGGCCGAGGCCTTCGCTGCCGAGAAGGCGGCTCTCGAGGCCTTCCGCGGCAAGCCTTCTGTGACAGCCGACGGCATCAAGAAGATCATCGCCTGCAACATCGGTAACCCCGATGACGTGCCCAACGCGCTCGATCACGATGCCGAGGCCATCGGTCTGTTCCGCTCCGAGTTCCTGTTCATGGACTCCGCTGAGCTTCCTTCCGAGGAGGAGCAGTTCAACGCCTACCGCAAGGTCGCCAGCGCGCTCAAGGGTGCTCCGGTCATCATCCGCACGCTCGATGTGGGCGGCGACAAGGAGATCCCGTACCTGCACATGGTCAAGGAAGATAACCCCTTCATGGGCTTCCGCGCCGTGCGTTACTGCCTGGCCAATCCCGACCAGTACAAGGTCCAGCTCCGCGCTCTGCTGCGCGCCAGCGCCTTTGGTGACGTCAAGATCATGATCCCGCTCGTCACCTGCGTCGAGGAGGTCGTGGCCGTCAAGGAGCTCGTCGAGCAGTGCAAGGCCGAGCTGACCGAAGAGGGTCGCAAGTTCAACGAGAACATCGAGGTCGGCATCATGGTCGAGACGCCTGCCGCTTCGCTGCTCGCTGACCGTCTGGCCGAGGTCGCCGACTTCTTCTCCATCGGCACCAACGACCTGATCGGCTACACCATGTGCGCCGACCGTGGCAACGACACCATCTCCAACCTGTACCAGGTGTACTATCCCGCCGTGCTCCGCTCGCTCAAGAACATCATCGAGAGCGGCGTGAAGGCCGGCATCATGGTCGGTATGTGCGGCGAGGCCGCTGCCGATCCGCTGCTTGAGCCGCTGCTGATCAGCTGGGGCCTGGAGGAGTTCTCGATGAGCGCTCCGTCGATCCTGCGCGCCCGCAAGACCATCAGCCAGTGGACCAAGGCCGAGTGCGACGAGCTCGCCGAGAAGGCGCTCGCCTGCAACACCGCCGCTGAGGTCAAGGCACTGCTCGAGTCCGCAGCTCGTTAATTTGGTATCAGAGGTAACCGCGTGGTTGGAATGGGCCGGCCACGCGGCCCTCACATATACAGGGGGTACTGTAAATGTTCTACACGCTAACCGCTAATCCGGCTGTCGACATGACGGTTTCGAGCTCTCCGCTCGAGCCCGACGAGAACGTCCGCACCGGCTCGGCCAGCTACACGGCTAACGGCAAGGGCCTCGACGTGTCCTTCGCCTTTAAGAAGATGGGCGTCGACACCGTCGCGCTCGGCTTCTTCGCCGGCTTCACGGGCAAGTTTATCGTCGAGGAGGTCATGAACCTGGGTTGCCTGTGCCGCCCGGTCTGGACCGACGGTATCACGCGCATCAACACCTACGTCAACGATGGCCAGCACGAGTACGGCATCCTCAACCCCGGCGCTCCGATTACGCCGCAGCACCAGGAGGAGCTCTACAACATCCTGGACACCGCGGGCGACCTTGAGTGCCTGATTGTCTCCGGTTCCGTGCCTCCCAAAGCTACGCCCGACTTCCTGGCTCAGGTCATGGAGCACGCTCAGGCCCGTGGCGCCGACGTCGTCCTGGACCTGTCCTCCGACAAGCTCAAGGAGCTCGCTCACAAGAAGCCGCTGCTCATCAAGCCGAACCATCACGAGATGAAGGCCATCTTCGGTGTGCCGGTCGACACCGACGACGAGGTCCGCGTTGCCATGAAGCTCGCCCACGACGCCGGCGTCCAGAACGTGCTGCTCACTCGTGGTAGCCGCGGCGACGCCTACTTCTCCAACGGCGAGGACATCTGGTACGCCAAGCGTGAGTTCAACATCAAGCTGGTCTCTTCCGTCTGCGCTGGCGATTGCACCCTCGCTGCGTTCCTGCACAAGTGGTACAGGGATCGCGACAACGTCGAGGAGGCCATGAAGCTCGCTATGGCTACCGGCGCCAACGTTGCCGAGTCCGTGGGCATTGGCGACTTCGGTCACGTTGACGAGTACAGCAAGCGCGTTGCTGTCCGTAAGCTCGATCGCAAGTAAGCGAAAAACGACATATTCGTTGTTCTATGGCGCCCCGGTTTTGGCCGTGGCGCCATTTTTGTAAATTGCAAATGAGTGTCAGGGCAAGCGCTGTCTCTTATACACATCTGACGCTG
>USHF01000186.1 GCA_900554465.1 uncultured Collinsella sp. | reverse complement strand
CGAGATCTGCGCATGTCTCGTGGGCTCGGAGATGTGTATAAGAGACAGGAGAAGAGTGCCGGAACCCAGCGAATATCGCAGATTGTTCTCTCGACAATAGCAGTCGAAAATGCGAAGGAGGCGCAGCTCGGCAGCTTTCACCTCTTGCATGGATAAATACTCGGTCGTCATATTACGCCCCTTTAGTCATATTCCTATAGCGATCAGAGAGCTGCTCGTAGAGCGACCTCGTGGTGTAACCCGCTTTATCGAGAAACGGAACATAGTCCGTCTCGGCAGTGAGTTCCCTTTTGCCGGCGCAGGTTACCAGCAAATCAGCCCACTCCTTGTCGGAAAGCGAAAGTGCTGCGCGCTTGAGAAGGCCCGTCAGATCGGCCTCTTGGGTAACCGCGTCAGAGCTGAGGATGGGCAGTCCATTTGCCTGGGCTTCAATGAAGGCAATCGGTAGCCCCTCATGGAAAGAGGGGGCAAGCAGCGCATCCATGGCGCTGTAGTACCTCCAGATATCGTCAACGGTACCGATGAAAACCGCCGATTCGCCCAGCCCCAATTTATCCGCCTTCTCCTTCGCAAGGGGAAGTTCCTCGGCTTGGCCGAAGAGCAGAAGGCGGGAATCGGCCTCACTGGAGCGCAGCTGATTGAAGATATCGAGGGCACGCAGGGTGTTTTTCGCAGGAATGCCCGCCCCAACAAACCCAATGACGGTGGCATAGCACGGGATCCCAAGCCGATCTCTAACGGCAGCCCGGTCAGAGGACGAGAATCGGAATTTATCGGAATCGACCCCGTTGTGCACCAAGGCATAGCCAGCGCCCTGAAAGAGATATTCACCTGCGACCTCGCTGCATGCCCAACGCTCACTCGCCGACGGGAGAAACCTCTCTATCATTGCCACGTTGACCATATTCTTCAAACGCGAGGTGCTGCCAAGCGCGCTGTTATGGCAGTGCACGATGCGCGAGGGAACTCCGGCCTTTTTGGCCTCAGAGGCGAAGACGAAGCCGAGCGCATTGTTCGTGTGAATCTGAACGATATCGAAACGGTGCTTCGATAGAAAAGCGCCAAGGCGCTTCGCCCCAAGAGTGCCAACCAGTAGAGGGCTGTAGCTATCGATTAAAGGACCGAAGAATCGCTCTCCGAACCTATCCCCTTCGACTCTTCCCACCGATAGCACGCTCTGCTCGATATCGGGAGCCGGGCAATCGAGCATCGTGGAGACGAAGGTCCTCACCCCGCCCCTTCCGGGCCCTAGCTGTTGAATGATGTGCAGGACCCGAATCATCGCGACCGGCCTGCCAGCACGTCCGCAATCCGCTCGCTCGCATGCCCGTCTCCGTAGGGGTTGGAGGCGTGGCTCATGGCCTCGTACTCAAACTCGTCAGAGAGCAGGCGGCTGAACTCACGGTAAATGACGTCCTCCTCGGTGCCCACGAGCTTCAGTGTGCCGGCCGCCACACCCTCGGGACGTTCGGTGGTATCGCGCATGACGAGCACCGGCTTGCCCAGGCTCGGCGCCTCCTCCTGGATGCCGCCCGAGTCGGTGAGGATGAGGTGGCTCGCAGCCATGAAGTTGTGGAAGTCGAGAACCTCGAGCGGGTCGATGATGTGCAGGCGGTCGAAGCCGTCGAGCTCCTCGTGCGCCGCCTTGCGGACGAGCGGGTTCATGTGGATGGGGTAGATTGCCTTGGTGTCGGGGTGCTCCTCCATCACGCGGCGGATGGCGCGGAACATGCGGTGCATGGGCTCGCCCAGGTTCTCGCGGCGGTGCGCCGTGATGAGGATAAGACGGGAGCCCTCCGCCCAGTCGAGCTCGGGGTGGGTATAGCCCTCGCGCACGGTGGTGCGCAGGGCGTCGATGCCGGTGTTCCCGGTGACCCAGATCTTTGACACCGGCTTGCCCTCGTCGAGCAGGTTCTGCTCGCTCGCCTCCGTGGGGGCGAAGTAGTACTCGCTCACGATGTCGACCGCCTGGCGGTTGAACTCCTCCGGCCAGGGGCTGTAGATGTCGTGCGTGCGCAGGCCGGCCTCGACGTGGCCCACGGGAATCTGAAGGTAAAAGCACGCGAGCGCCGCGGCGAAGCTGGTCGTGGTGTCTCCGTGGACCAGGACGACATCGGGCCTCTCGCCCTCGAGGACGGCCCTGAGCTTGAGCAGCACGTCGCACGTCACGTCGAACAGCGTCTGGCCCGGCTTCATGATCGCAAGGTCGTGGTCGGGAGTCACGTCGAAGACGCGCAGCACCTGGTCGAGCATCTCGCGGTGCTGGCCGGTCACGGTCACCACAGTCTCGAACTCATCCGTGCGCGCCTTCAGCTCGTTGACGAGCGGGCACATCTTGATTGCCTCCGGGCGGGTGCCGAAGACGAGCATTACTTTCTTCTTAGTCATTGGCCTTGCTCCTCTTTGACTCCTTGCGGAGAAGCATGTAGAAACGGGTGTTGCCGACCACGTAGCGCTTCACCAGGCGCTTGGGCTCCTGCATCATGCGGAAGAGCCACTCCAGGTTCGCGCGCTGCATCCACATCGGGGCGCGCGGGATGTTGCCGGAGACCACGTCGAACGAACCCCCCACGCCCACGAAAGCGCCCTTGGCGCCCAGCTCGCGGAAACGCTCGATCAGGCGTTCCTTCTTGGGCGAGGTGATGCCCACGAACACGATGTCGGGCTCGGCCTGCTCAACCTCGGCGACCACGGCATCGAACTCGTCTTCGCCGAAGTAGCCGTCACGGTAGCCCGCAAGGACCATATTGGGATACCTCTCGGACAGTACCTCGGCGGTCTTTGCGACCACTTCGGCTTTGGCGCCCAGCAGGTAGACGCTGTGCCCCTCACGCTCGGCCAGCCCACACAGCTCCCACATGAGGTCGATGCCGGCCACGCGCCCGGGCAAGTCCACGCCCAGCTTCTTGGCGGCCATGACCATGGAGGCGCCATCGGCGTTCACGATTTCGCAGCGGCGCACGCACGCATCCATCTCGGGATCGTCACGCATCTGAAGCAACTTGTCGGCGTTCACGCCGATCAAATGAGCGAAGCGCCCCTCCTTGATGAGGGCATCGGTCGCCTCGACGGTCTGCTCCATCGTCCAGGGGTCGACGGGGGCGCCCAGGACTTCGACTCGTCCGGGAAGATCAACCGTTGAACCGGTGCCTTCGTAATTCCCTATAGTCTCTTTAGCAAGCGCCATTTCCGCTAACAACCTCAATCACTGTGAGTAGGATTATTTTGAAATCGAAGAAAATGCCTCGTTTGGCTATATATTCCAGATCGCGTCGGACCATCCCGTCGAATCCAGTCGAGTTACGCTCAGTGACTTGCCACCAGCCGGTGATGCCAGGCTTCACGGCAAGACGCTGCAAGTCGTATTCCGTGTACTCCGACACCTCGTTCGGCAGCGGCGGGCGCGGGCCCACGACGGACATCTGGCCCAGAAACACGTTCAGGA
>USHF01000185.1 GCA_900554465.1 uncultured Collinsella sp. | reverse complement strand
GGCGGGACGATTAAGTTTGCTGCTCTACAGTCCTGCGCAAGACGGAAAGCACATTAAGTGCTTTCCTTTGCGTGCGGAACTCGCGACAAACTTAAACAGCGGGCGGCCCGTTCCGGGAATCCGACGTGCTCGTCGGGGCAACGTTCCTCACAAAAAAAGACCCGCTTCCCTGTTGGGAAACGGGTCTTTGGAAGGACGGTTAACGTACTTGGAAATTACTCCTCGTCGTTGTCCTTGGCCTCTTCGGCGTCGTCGGTGTCCACGAGCTGGTTGAGCAGCTCGTCGAGGGAAGCCATGTCCTCGTTGATGGCACCGTTGGCGGGAGCCTTCTTGTCGTCGATCGGGGCGCCCAGGAGCTCCTCGTCGGCGTCGGCGTGATGCGTCGGCGTGGCGGAGGTGCCCAGCAGGATGTCGTCCGGACCGTCGGGGCTAAAGACCATCTGCAGCAGCTGCGAGAGGTCTTCCTCGTCGGCAACGTCGTCGTTGTTCTCGAGGATGTAGAGCAGATCGTGGGCCTCGAGGCCGTCACGGAGCTCCTCGATCGCCTTGGCACCGATGCCGTCGATGCGCAGCAGATCCTCCTCGGACTTGCCGACCAGGTCGCCGACCGTCTCGATGCCGACCTCGCTGAACTTGTTGGTCCAGCGCTGCGACACGCCCAGGTCGTCGAACAGGTACAGACGAGCCTTCTCGGCGGAGATAGTATGGCCGTTACGGGTGAACGAACCGTCAGCACCACCGAACTCGTCGTAGCCGGCCCAGTCGAGCTGCTGCGGAAGCTGCTCGTCCAGGTCCTTGAGCTCCACAGGAGCCCACTCGGGCAGCGACTTGGCGTTGGGCGAAGCCGGACCGTCGATATCCACGTAGCCGTCGGCCGTGCGATACGTCAGCTTGGCGTTGGCGTACGGCTTGAGGCCGGTACCAGCCGGGATCTTCTTACCGACGATGACGTTGGACTTAAGGTCGAGCAGGTGGTCGACCTTGCCCTCGATGGCAGCCTCGGTAAGGACGCCGGCGGTACGGATGAACGAAGCGCTCGACAGCCAGGAATCGATGTTGGACGCGACCTTGAGCGTACCCAGGATGACGGGCTCGGCCACAGGAGCCTGACCGCCCAGACGGGCAACGCGCTCAACCTCGTCGGCAAACTCGTAGCGGTCAACGTACTGACCAAGCAGGTACTTGGAGTCGCCGGGGTTGGTGATCTGAACGCGACGCAGCATCTGACGTGCGAGCACCTCGATGTGCTTGTCGTTCAGGTCGACGCCCTGGCTGGTGTAGACGTCCTTGACGCTCTCGACGAAGGTGTGCATCGTCGACTCGATGTCGGTCAGCTTGCGCAGGTTGCGGAAGTTGACGAAGCCCTTGGTGATCTGGTCGCCGGCGCGAACCTCGCAGCCGTCCTCGATCTCGGGCATAAAGCGCACCGAAGCGGGGACGCGACGCTCGTCGAGGACACGGGTGTGATCCTCGGAGTCGGTGAGCGTCAACACGTACTCGGACTTCTCGGGCTTAATCGAGAGGTGACCGGAGTACGGAGCCAGCTCGGCCTCGCGACCCAGGATCTTCTCGTTGACGTTGCCGACGATATCGAACATACGGCTGACCGTAGGCAGACCCTGCGTAATATCGTCGACGCCAGCGACGCCGCCGGAGTGAATGGTACGCATCGTAAGCTGCGTACCGGGCTCGCCGATGGACTGGGCGGCAATAATGCCGACCGCGGTACCGATGGCGACCGGACGACGGGTGGAAAGATCCCAGCCGTAGCACTTCTGGCACACGCCGTACTTGGAGCGGCAGGTGAGCAGCGCGCGAAGCTTGACCTTCTTAAGGCCGGCATCGACCATCTTCTGGATGTCGGCGACCTTCTCGATGTAGCCGTCCTGCTCAAAGAGCACGGTGCCATCGGGAGCCACGACGTCCTCAATGAAGCAACGGCCGACGAGGTCGGTGTTGAGGTCGGCGGTGCCGGGGATGATGAGGTTGTAGGTGACGCCCTCGTGCGTACCGCAGTCCTCCTCGCGGACGATGACGTCCTGGGCCACGTCGACCAGACGACGGGTCAGATAACCAGAGTCCGAGGTGTGGGATGCGGTATCGACCAGGCCCTTACGGGCGCCGTAGGTCGAAATGAAGTACTCGAGCGGCAGCAGGCCCTCGCGGAAGTTCGCCTTAATGGGAAGGTCGATTGTCTCGCCGGACATGTCTGCCATCAGGCCACGCATGCCGCCGAGCTGACGCAGCTGGGTCTTAGAACCACGGGCGCCGGAGTCGGCCATCATGTACAGCGGGTTCTCTTCGTCGAACATGTCGAGCATGAGCGCTGCAACCTTATCGGTACAAGCGGTCCACTCGTTAACGACTTCGATGTGGCGCTCCGTCTCGTTGATGAAGCCCTCCTCGAAGTACTCGTTGATCTGGTCGACGTTGGCCTGGGCGCGGTCGAGCAGTTCCTGCTTCTCGGCAGGGATGAGAGCGTCCCACACCGAGATGGTGAGGCCGGCGCGGGTAGCGTAGTGGAAGCCGGAGTACTTGATGGCGTCGAGGATCGGGCCGACCTTGGCCTCGGGGTAACGATCGCAGCAGTCAGCAACCAGCTTAGCCACGTCGCCCTTGACCATCTTGTAGTTCATGAACTCATAGTCTTCGGGCAGGCACTGGCGGTTGAAGATGATGCGGCCGATAGAAGTCTCGAAGCGCGCGGTCTTGTTGCCGGTGACGTCGTAGTCGACGAACTCGTTCTTGCCGTTCTTGACGCGGAAGATACGGGTGCCGTCCTCGTTGATGACGTTGGCGTTCTCGGCGGACACGCGGATCTGGATCTTGGCCTGCATGTCGACCTCGGAGCGGCAGTCATAGGCGTGCAGCGCGTCGTCGAAGCTCGAGAACACGTGGTTCTCGCCCGGCAGACCGTCGCGGACCTGGGTCAGGTAGTACACGCCGATGATCATGTCCTGCGAGGGGATGTTAACCGGCTTGCCGGATGCCGGCGAGCGCAGGTTGTTCGCAGAGAGCATGAGCACGCGAGCCTCGGCCTGAGCCTGGCTGGACAGCGGCACGTGGACAGACATCTGGTCGCCGTCGAAGTCGGCGTTGAAGGGCGAGCAGACCAGCGGGTGCAGGTGGATAGCCTTGCCCTCGACCAGCACCGGCTCAAAGGCCTGGATGGACAGACGGTGCAGGGTCGGTGCACGGTTGAGCAGCACGACGCGGCCGTCGATGACCTCTTCGAGAATGTCCCACACAAAGGTGGCACCACGGTCGATAGCGCGCTTGGCGCCCTTGATGTTCTCGACCTTGCCAAGCTCGACCAGGCGCTTCATGACGAAGGGCTTGAAGAGCTCCAGCGCCATGGTCTTGGGCAGACCGCACTGGTGCAGCAGCAGCTTGGGGTCGGTAACGATTACCGAACGGCCGGAGTAGTCGCTGTCTCTTATACACATCTCCGAGCCCAC
>USHF01000184.1 GCA_900554465.1 uncultured Collinsella sp. | reverse complement strand
GCGCATGTCTCGTGGGCTCGGAGATGTGTATAAGAGACAGGTGCAACATCTTTGTGTGCCTGGCCGTATGGATCGGTACCGCCGGCAAAACCGTGGTCGACAAGGTCGTGGGTATTCTGCTCCCCATTGCCGCCTTTGTGGCCTGCGGTTTTGAGCACTGCGTCGCCAACATGTACTTTTTGCCCATGGGCATTTTGATGCACTCCTGCGGCTATGGAGCTGATGTCGCCGGCGCCGACGCCCTCAACGCGGCGGGCCTGGCGCTCAATCTTTCCTTCGCTACGCTCGGCAATATCGTGGGCGGCGCCCTGATCGTGGCGCTGGGCTACTGGTTTATCTACGCCAACAGGAATGCCTAAAGCCCCCTAGCCATAACCGACCAAAAGGGGACAGGTTTATTTTGGCAGGTTTTAGACGAGGCTCTTCGACGTCTTGTCACGAGCTGCCATAATGGACCTGTCCCTTTTGCGTGCGCGCCGGTATTTATTTGCCCGATGACGATCGCGGGGGACCAGCTTTTTATTGAACATGTCGAAAGGCTTTTCATGAGCGACTGCGAATCCATGTCTGCCGAGGTGCGCGGCCGCCTGCGTTCCATTCCCGCCGTTCACGAGCTGCTTGCCGAGTGGCCGGTCATGAAGGCTGCTGGCGATGCAGGCGACACGATGGTACGCGAGGCGATTGACGCCGAGCTCGATGCCGAGCGCGCGGCGATTCGCTCCGGCGCCCCTGCAAGGGACAAGCGCGAGCTCGCCTTGGCAATTGAGC
The DNA here is from genome assembly GCA_900554465.1 of uncultured Collinsella sp. Classification (GTDB taxonomy): domain Bacteria; phylum Actinomycetota; class Coriobacteriia; order Coriobacteriales; family Coriobacteriaceae; genus Collinsella. The sequence continues at coordinate 2,699 of USHF01000184.1, read as the reverse complement.
AGCGGACCCATCGCCTGTCGCTGCCGACCCTGCGCCCTGCCGTCAACGCGACGGGCGTTGTGATTCACACCAATCTGGGCCGCGCTCCGCTCGCTCCCGCGGCGGTGCAGGCGGTGACCGATGTCGCCCGAGGTTACAGCACGCTTGAGTATGACGTCTCAACCTGCGCTCGCGGGGGCCGCAAAGAGCATGCCGCGCGTCTGCTGCGCACGCTCACGGGGGCGCAGGACGCCTTAGTTGTCAACAACAATGCCGCCGCGGTGCTTTTGGTGCTTGCCGCGCATGCCTTCGGCAAAGAGGTCATCGTGAGCCGCGGCGAGCTTGTCGAGGTGGGCGGCAGCTTCCGCATCCCCGACATCATGGCGGCTTCGGGTGCCAAGCTTGTCGAGGTTGGCTCTACCAACCGCACACATCTGGATGATTATCGAAACGCCATCACGCCCAACACGGCGATGATCCTCAAAGTCCATCCTTCCAACTACCGTATCGAGGGCTTCCACGAGGAGGTTTCCGTGGCGGAGCTTTCTGCGCTGGCGCATGAACATGGCCTGTTGCTTTACGAGGACCAAGGCTCAGGCGCTTTGCTTGCAGATGGGGTACTCGCCGATGCGGGGGAGAGGCCCACGTCCGTGTCTCTTGGCGCCGGCGTTGACGTCGTCTCGTGCTCGGGCGACAAACTGCTCGGTGCTTCGCAGGCGGGCATCATCCTCGGCAGCGCCCAGGCAATCGCCGCCTGCGCCTCTCATCCGCTTATGCGCGCGCTTCGCCCCGGTAAGCTCACGCTCGCGGCGCTCGAGGCCACCCTGCGTCTGTATGTGGCCGGTCCCGATACGGCACATCGTGAGATCCCGGTGATCAACATGCTTTCCGCTGCGTCGGCTCCGCTCGAGCGTCAGGCCAAGCGCCTGCACGACCGCATGCTGCGCAAGCTTCGCGACTCTCAGTTCGAGGAGGCGGTGGAGCTGCAGGTTGTCGAGGGCGCCTCTGCTCCCGGCGGCGGATCGCTGCCGACCGTCGAGCTCCCAACATTTTGCGTTGCCGTCTGCCCCGTCGATGGGCGCCTATCTGCCGATGGCCTAAAGCGCGCTTTGGTTCAGGAGCCCGATACGCCGGTTGTGACGCGCGTGCGACACGACCAGGTACTGTTTGACGTTCGCACGCTTTTGCGCGACACCGACCTTGACCTGTGTGCGTCTGCGTTGGTGGATGCCGTGCGGGCGGGTTTGCGTTGATGACCGCGCTTGAGCTTGTCGAGTGTCCCGTTGTCGTTGGAACAGCAGGACACGTCGACCACGGAAAGTCGGCCCTTATCGAGGCGCTGACCGGCAAAAATCCCGACCGTCTGGAGGTCGAACGGCGCCGAGGCATGACCACTGAGCTCGGCTTTGGCGAGCTCGAGCTTCCCAGCGGCAAGCTTGTCGGCCTGGTCGACGTGCCCGGGCATGCGCACTACCTGCGCGCGATGGTACAGGGTGCCACCGGCGTGGGCGTTGCGTTGCTGGTGGTTTCTGCCGTTGAGGGCGTGATGCCGCAGACGCGAGAGCACGTGTACGTGTTGGAGCTGTTGGGCGTGAGGCACCTCGTGGTGGCACTCACGATGCGCGATCTGGCCGATGACGAGACGGCGGAGCTCGCCGAGCTCGACGTGATGGACTTCCTCGGCGATACCGTCTTTGCCGATGCGCCCGTGGTGCCTGTTTCCTCGCGCACGGGCGTGGGCATCGAGGACGTTCGCCTTGCCCTCGATGCAGCCATCGACTCTTTCCTGGCCGATGCCGGATCCCGCCCGGTGCGCCCCGGTCTGGCCCCGCGCCTGCCCATCGACCGCTGCTTCACCATCAAGGGATCCGGGACGGTCGTCACGGGCACGCTTCACGATGCCCCCGTAGCGGTGGGCGACGAGCTCGTCTCATGTCCCGCGGGCGTGCGCTGCCGCGTGCGCGCGATTCAGGTGCATGGTGATACTCCTCGGGCGTTGCCCGGGCAGCGCGCGGCGCTCAACATCGTGGGCGACGGTGCGGGCGACCTTCCGCGTGGCGAGGTCCTCTGCGGGTCTGGTGCTGAGGGCTCGACGCTCAGGCTCATCGCCCGCTTCACGTATCTGGGGCGCGAGGGCACCAAGCCCGCGCCCTTCGAGTCCGGTACGCGCGTTCATGTGATGGCGGGTACGGCGGAGGTCCTTGGCCGTATCATGCTCATGGAGGGTGAGGGACCCATTGAGGCTGGCGAGACCCGCATCGTGCAGGTCCGTCTGGAGGAGCGCCTTCCCGTGCGATCGGGCGACGGCCTCATTGTGCTCGCGTTCTCGCCGGTGGTGCTTATCGGCGGCGGTCGTGTTCTTCTTTCGCGGTGCCGCCGCTCGCGCGTCCTCTCCGCGGGCGAGTGCGCGCTGCTCGGGGCCCTGGATGCCGACGACCGCGCCGCCGCCGTTGCCGCATGGTTGGGGCTGCAGCGCCTGCCTGTGCCTGCCGCGGCCGCAGCCCGTGCTCTCGATCTTTCGGGTGCCGAGGCGGCTGCGCTCCTGCACGGGGCGGTTTCCTCGGGTGACACCGTGGCGCTTCATGCCGAGCGCTCGACCGAGGAGCTCTATGCCGCCCCCGCTGTGCTCGATGCCGCCCTCGCCACGCTCTCCGTCACGTTGGCCGCCATGCACGGGGCCGCGCCCAAGCAGACGGGTTTCACGCCGGGCGAGGTCGCGC
>USHF01000183.1 GCA_900554465.1 uncultured Collinsella sp. | reverse complement strand
ATCCAAGCTCGATGAGTTCCGCCGTCGCCTTTCGGCCGTGCTATCGGAGCTTCCTGCCGATGACTTTGAGGACACTGACGAGGTTGCCGCCACCGTTGACCTCTCCGAGCTGAATATCGAGACCATCGAGCAGATTTCCCGTCTTGAGCCGTTTGGCCAGGGCAATAAGGTGCCGCTTCTGGCCGCCGAGGGCGTGACGATGTGCGATCGCGCCGTGGTGGGCAAAACCGGCGAGCACATGCGCTTTGTGGCGACCGATGGCGCCGCGAGCGTGCCGGCCATCATGTTCCGCGTGCCGCAGATCGATAAACTCATCAATTGCGACAGTGCCGTCGACTTGGTGTTCGAGGCCGTGGCCGAACATTGGCAGGGACGTGTGAAGCCCAAGCTCATGATTAAAGATGTCTTGGTGCGCGATACCGCGGCGCCCAATATCGACGATCCGGCATGTGAGCTTCGCCGCGGCGTGCAACCAGCGGATTCTGGCCTGCGCCTGGAGTCGCGTAAACGTGAGACGCTCGCCCAGCTTTCTTATACCGAGCTCACGCGCTCGCTTATCCATAGCTTTATCGGCTCGAACCAGCCGCATCGCGCGCAGGTCGAGGCACTCGACGCGCTCGCCGACCACCAGAGCGTCTTGGCCGTTATGGGGACGGGGCGCGGCAAGTCGCTCATCTTCCATGTGCACGCCGCGCGCGAGGCGGTCCTTCGTGGGCGGGCGAGCATCTTTGTCTATCCGCTGCGCGCGCTCGTTGCCGACCAGGCTTATCACCTCTCGTCGACGATGGCTGCGCTCGGCATTGGCGTGGGCGTGTTGACCGGCGAGACCGTGGAGGCAGCGCGCGATGACGTGTTTGCCGGCCTGGCTTCGGGCCGCACCGGCATCGTTCTCACGACGCCGGAGTTCCTGTCTATCCATCGCGATCGCTTTGCACGTTCTGGACGTATTGGCTTTGTCGTTATCGATGAGGCACACCATGCCGGTCTTGCCAAAGGCGGCGACCGGAGCGCCTACCTCGACATGCCCGATATTCTCAAAGCCCTGGGCGACCCCGTTGTCATGGCGGCAACGGCTACCGCGACGGCCCCGGTCGTGGCGGAGCTTGCTCGTGTATTGCCGATTACCAGGACGGTGGTCGACGAGACCGTTCGCGAGAACCTGCAACTCGAGGACGACCGTGGCCTTGCGAGCCGCGAAAATCGCCTGGTGTCAATCGTGGCGACGGGGGAGAAGACCGTCATCTACGTCAACTCGCGCGACCAGTCCGTGGCGCTTGCCAAGACGTTGCGCAAACGCGTGCCCGACTGCGCGACCCATATTGCGTTCTATAACGCCGGGCTTGCGCGCTCCGATCGCCGCCGTGTCGAGGAAGCGTTTCGCGACGGAAGCCTCAGTTGCATCGTTTCGACCTCTGCCTTCGGTGAGGGCGTCAACCTGCCCGATATCCGTCATGTCGTGCTCTACCACATGCCGTTTGGTGCGATTGAGTTTAACCAGATGAGTGGCCGTGCCGGCCGCGATGGACAGCCCGCCGTGATTCACCTGCTCTATTCGTCGCGTGACGCTCGTATTAATGAGCGCCTGCTCGATTGTTACGCGCCCGAGCGCGATGAGCTTGTCACTCTCTATCGAGCGCTGCAGACCATGTGGCGCTCCAACCGTGGCAAGACGGGGGACGATTCATTCTGCGCGAGCGATATCGACATTGCGCAGATGTGTCTTGCCATCGATGCCCGCACGCCGGTCGACGAGCGCTCGGTGGAAAGCGGCCTGGGAATCTTCGAAGAACTCGGTTTCTGCCGCGTTTCGGGGTTTGACGATACGCGTCGCATCGCGATGGCGGAAAACCCCGGTCGCGTGCAATTAAGCAGGTCAATTCGCTATTTGGAGGGCTTGCGCTCGCGCATGGAGTTCACGGCTTTTCGGAGCTGGGCACTCGATTCGTGCGCTTCTGATATGCTAGCCAAAGTTAACCGCCCGATCGTACCGCGGGCCTAGGGGAAGGGGACCTCGATGGACGCCGCAGCCCGTACCGCCCATGATTCCACCCTCCAGCCGTTTTCGGAGATGGAGCACTATAAACATGCCGATGAGCTGCCGCCCGAGATTATGGCGGACAGCTACGACAAGCTGGAGCGTCTGTGCCTCAAATATATGAACGAGGACGACTTCTCCAATGTGGAGCAGGCCTACTGCTTTGCTGCCGAGAAGCACTGCAACCAAAAGCGGCGCTCGGGTGAGATGTACATTAACCATCCCGTCGAGGTAGCTATCATTCTGGCTGACCTCAAGATGGACTGCGATGTGGTGTGCGCCGCGTTGCTGCACGATACCGTCGAGGACACCGAGACCTCGCTTGCCGATGTTTCGGGTCTGTTTGGCGAAACCGTGGCAGGGCTCGTCGACGGCGTGACCAAGCTCACCAACATTGAAGTCGACAGCATGGACGAGAAGCAGGCGCTTACGCTGCGCAAGATGTTCCTCGCCATGTCCAAGGACATCCGCGTCATCATCGTCAAGCTCGCCGACCGCCTGCATAACATGCGCACGCTTGCCGCTCTGCGCGAGGACCGCCGCCTGTTTAAGGCACGCGAGACCATGGACGTGTACGCGCCTTTGGCCGACCGCCTGGGCATGAGTTCAATCAAGTGGGAGCTCGAGGACCTGTCCTTTTTCTACTTGGAGCCCGATGCCTACCAGCGCATCGCGCGCATGGTATCCGAGTCGCGCGAGGTTCGCGAGCGTTATCTGGCCGAGACCATCAAGACGCTCACCGATGAGCTCAATCGCATTGGTCTTGAGGGCTTTCAGATCAACGGTCGTTCCAAGCACTATTGGTCCATCTATCAAAAGATGAAGCGCAAGGGCAAGGAGTTCTCCGAGATTTACGACCTGGTGGCGCTGCGCGTCATCACTCATTCGGTGCGCGATTGCTATTCCACGCTTGGTGCCGTGCATACCCTGTGGCATCCCATGCCCGGTCGTTTTAAAGACTATATCGCCATGCCCAAGGTCAATAACTACCAATCGCTTCACACGACGGTTATCGGCCCCACGGCCCGTCCGCTCGAGATTCAGATTCGAACCTACGAAATGCACGAGCAGGCCGAGTATGGCATCGCTGCCCACTGGCTGTATAAGAAGTCGGGCGGATCGTCTGCCTCCAAGACTAACGATGCGCAGCGTCTGGACGACCAGATCAACTGGCTCAAGCACTCACTCGACTGGGCGGCGTCTGACGAGATCACCGATGCCAAGGAATACCTGCATTCGCTGAAGGTCGACTTGTTCGACCAGGAAATTTTTGTCTTTACGCCCAAGGGCGAGGTCATGGCGCTTCGTGCCGGCTCTACACCGCTCGACTTTGCCTACGCCGTTCATACCGAGGTCGGTAACCACTGTGTCGGCGCCAAAATCAACGGTGCGGTGGCGCCGCTCACGCACGAGATCAAGACGGGTGACCGTGTCGAGATTCTGACTAACAAGA
>USHF01000182.1 GCA_900554465.1 uncultured Collinsella sp. | reverse complement strand
CATGTCTCGTGGGCTCGGAGATGTGTATAAGAGACAGATGACCTTTCCGCTGCCGTTCCGATGGGCGTTATGTCGCTCCTGCTGACCGTGGGTTCTTTTGCCCTGGTGCATAGCGCTGCCGGTCAGACGGGCGGTTCCCCGAGTGCGCGCGGCATCACGGTGGGCGCCTTCGCGTTCGTCATTAATGTGATCTACAGCATCATCTTGCTGTTTATGGGTTTGGAGACGAGCTTTGTCGTGGCGATCTTCGGCCATGCGCTGCCGTCTTCGATCCTGACGGGTCTGGTTGCCATTCCGTTTTTGATGTCCGGCGTCGTGCCGCAGTCCGGTTATGGATTCTCCGCACGTGGCGGACGCCAGACGGGCATGCGCTTTAAGCCCAAGACCCGTAAGCTCAAATAGGGGAGGCTCGTAGATGTCTTCCCAGATGACGGTTATTATCGCCGGTATCGTGCTGGTTGTGGCCATCGTGGTCGCACTGGTCATTATGCGTCGCGGCGATTCTCGTTTTACCTACGATACGCAGCATGGGACGGCCCCGCGCGCCACCGAGGGCGAGGGCAATACCGCGGCGACCGCCTTTAAGGGCCGCTTCTCCATCCTCACCACGGGTGTGGGCGCGATGTTCGCGGCGCTTGCCGTCAAGCTGTGGGGCATGCAGATGGTCTCGTCGGACTATTACGAAAAGCAGGCTAATAGCAATCAGACGCGCACCGTTACCACACCCGCTGTGCGCGGCCGCATCCTCGACCGCAATGGCGTGGCGCTTGTCCAGAACCGTCCCTCACTTGCTGTCGTGGCCTACCGCGACCTTGCCGAGGATGAGGTTCTGGTTCGCCATCTTGCCAACGTGCTCGGTATGCCCTACGTGGCGGTGCTGCGCAATATTCAGGACAATTCCGAGGGCGCTCAGAGCCTGCATACCATCGCGACGGACGTCCGTCGCTCCACGGTTGCCTATATTCAGGAGCACGCCGGCGAGTTCCCGGGCGTCAAGATTGCCGAGCGTACCGAGCGCCAGTATCCATATGGCGAGACGGCATGCCATATCTTGGGCTATACCGGCACCATTACCTCCGAGCAGCTCGAGGCCCAGAATAAGAAAACCTCTGGTGATGATGATGCTTCTGCTGGCCGGATTACGTACCAGTCGGGCGATATCGTGGGCCAGGCGGGTGTTGAGAGCTACTACGAAAACCTGCTGCAGGGTATTCGTGGCGAGCAGACCGTCAAGGTCGATGCCTCGGGCAATGTGACCGGTCAGGCCGGCGCCGTGCCCGCCAAGGCCGGCTCCGACATTAAGCTCACGCTCGATCTTAAGATCCAACAGGCCTGTGAGACGGCGCTGGCGAGCGCCATCGAGCTTGCCAAGACCACTGGCTACAGCAATGCCGGCAACGGCGCTGTGGTGTGTCTCGATCCCAACAATGGCGAGATCCTGGGCATGGCGAGCGAGCCCAAGTTCGATCCGTCCGTCTTTATCGGCGGCGTCTCAAATGACGTGTGGACCGAGCTCAATGATGACAAGGGTTCGCACCCGCTGCTCAACCGCGCCATTAGCGGACAGTACATGTCGGCCTCGACCATCAAGCCGCTCTCGGCACTGGCCGGTCTTGAGTTTGGAACCTACACTTCAACGCAGACAACCAACTGCACGGGCTATTGGACGGGCCTGGGCAAGGCTTGGGGCAAGCGCTGCTGGCTGACGTCTGGCCACGGCACCATGACGCTGCAGTCGGGTATCGCCAACTCGTGCGACCCCGTCTTCTACGACATGGGCAAGGCCTTCTTTTATGACGAGCAACATTCCGAGGGCCTGCAGGAGGTCTTTCGTCGCTGGGGCCTAGGCAAGACCTGCGGTATCGATCTGCCGAGTGAGGGCGCGGGCCGTATTCCCGATGCCGAGTGGAAAGAGTCGTACTTTACCGACGCCTCTGCCGAGGACCGCAAGTGGAATGCCGGCGATATGACCAACATTGCCATCGGCCAAGGCGACATCCTGGTGACGCCCCTGCAGATGGCGTGCGCCTATATGGGTCTTGCCAACGGCGGCAAACAGTACGTGCCTCACGTGTTTTTGTCTGCCGTGTCGCGCGATGGCGACGGCGATGCCTATAAGTACAACGGCAAGGGCAAGAAGAAGCGCCTGGAGGCCAAGATCAACAGCGATTCGGATTTGACTCTTGTTCGCAACGGCATGCACGACGTGATTTACACGGCATCGACGTCCCTGGCGGCTCACTTTGGCACCCTGACGCCGCAGGTGTACGGCAAGTCGGGCACGGGCGAGAAAAGCGGCGAGGACGAATACGCGTGGTTCTGCGCCTATGCGCCGGCCGATGATCCCAAGTATGTCATCGCTACTGTCCTGGAGCAGGGCGGCGGTGGCTCAGATACCGCGATGCATGTCGTGCGCGACGTGCTCGGCGTGATTTATGACGAGCCCGATACCTCTTCGGCCTCGGGCGATTCTTCGGTTCGATAGGAGGTTGCGATGGATTTTTCTCCGGCGGATCTGTTCCGTTCAACCAAGACCGGCTCTCGCAGCAGCCTGGACCGCGTCAACAAGCAACTTTCGGCCTCGCGCGGTACGTTTCGCCAAAAGGTGCATATCGGTGTGCTGCTGGCTACCGTCGCGCTCGTTGCCTATGGCGCCATCATTATTTGGTCGGCGTCACAGTTTAAGGCCGACGCCTCATTCTCGCGCCACCTGCTGGGCATTGGCATTGGCGCGGTGCTTGCGGTGCTCGTCTGGCGTACCGATCTGCGCGGTATTTCCAATTTCTCGACGGCGTTGCTCGTCATCGACCTGATCGTGATCTTCTCGCCCAAGATTCCGGGTCTGTCCTATACGGGCGGTCTGGGCATGACGGGCTGGATCAAGATTCCCGGCATCGGCTTGACATTCCAGCCCGTTGAGCTTGCCAAGCTCATCACCATCTTCTTTATTGCCACGCTTGGCTCGCAGTATAACGGCCGCATCGATACCGTTCGCGACTACGTCAAGCTCTGCGGCATGCTGTCCATTCCGTTTTTGGCTGTCGTCGCCATGGGCGACTTGGGCTCGGGCCTGGTCGTGCTGGTCTCGGGCGCCATCGTCATCTGCATGAGCGGTGCACGCCGCGAATGGGTGCTGTCGACCCTGGCCCTGCTCGTGGGCCTGGTGGCCCTCGTCCTGGCGCTCGATTCGGTCTTTGATTCGTTGCTCGGCCACGATGTGCTCATCAAGCAGTATCAGATGAACCGCCTGACGGTCTTTATCGACCCCGATAATGCCGATTCGGACGATGCCTACAACCTGCAGCAGTCGCTTATCGCCGTTGGCTCGGGCGGCTTCTTTGGTAAGGGTTTAGGCCATGCGACGCAGTCGGCCGGCGGCTTTCTGCCTGAGTTCCACACCGACTTCGTCTTCGCCTTCCTGTCCGAGACCTTTGGCTTTTGCGGTTCCTTTTTGCTCCTGTGCCTCTACGTGCTGCTGATCTTTTCGACGATTCGCGTCGCCTTTAAG
>USHF01000181.1 GCA_900554465.1 uncultured Collinsella sp. | reverse complement strand
GTCGGCAGCGTCAGATGTGTATAAGAGACAGAAGGAGCGCAACGCCGCCCCCACCGAGCCCACGCTTTCGCGCGAGGAGCTTGCGGCCATGAAGGTAGCCGAGCTGCGCGAGAAGGCAAAAGAGTTCGAGATCGAGACGACCGGCAAGAAGAAGGCCGAGCTTGTCGAGGAGATCTACACGACCGCCGCGAAGGCCGAGGGCTTCCGCGATATTAAGGGCATCCTGCAGATTCGCCCGGACAACTCCGGCATCATCCATGCCCACGGCTACATGAAGTCAAACGAAGACGCCTTCGTCCCCGCTTATCTCATCCGCTCCGCGCGTCTGCGCACGGGCGATGTCATCGAGGGCTCGCTGCGCCCCTCGCGCGGCGGCGACAAGCGAGCCGGCCTCGCCAAGATCACGACCGTTAACGGCATGGATCCCGAGCAGATCCGCAACCGCCCCAAGTTCGGCGACCTTACCCCGGTCTATCCCAACGAGCCGCTGCGCATGGAGCACGGCAAGGATTCCATCACCGGTCGCGCCATCGATATCGTGTCGCCGATCGGCAAGGGCCAGCGTGGCCTGATCGTGTCGCCGCCCAAGGCCGGCAAGACAACGATCCTTAAGAAGATCTGCCAGTCCATCTCGATCAACAACCCCGAGGTGCACCTCATTTGTCTGCTCGTCGACGAGCGCCCCGAAGAGGTCACCGATATGCAGCGCTCCATTAAGGGCGAGGTCGTGGCCTCGACCTTCGATATGCCTGCCGAGAACCACACCCGCGTGGCCGAGCTCGTCATCGAACGCGCCAAGCGCATTGTGGAGCTGGGCGGCGATGTCGTGGTGGTGCTCGACTCCATCACGCGTCTTGCCCGCGCCTACAACCTGGCGGCACCCGCCTCGGGTCGTATCCTTTCGGGCGGCGTCGATTCGGCAGCTCTCTATCCGCCCAAGCGTTTCCTGGGTGCAGCCCGCAATATCGAAAACGGCGGCTCGCTCACCATCCTCGCCTCCGCCCTTATCGACACCGGCTCCAAGATGGATGAGGTCATCTTTGAGGAGTTCAAGGGCACCGGCAACATGGAGCTCAAGCTCGACCGCGATCTTGCCGATCGCCGCATTTTCCCGGCCATCGACCCCGTTGCCTCCGGTACGCGCAACGAGGACCTGCTGGTCGACGAGCAGATGCGCCCGTTTGTCTTTGGTCTGCGTCGCATTCTTGCCGGCATGAACAACACCGAGCGCGCGGCCGCATCGTTTATTAAGGGTCTTAAGGGCACCAACACGAACCAGGAGTTCCTGGTGCGTTCGGCCAAAAAACACAGCGACTACGAGCAGACGTTCTAGGTTGTCATCCACACGCAACGATAGTCATCAATGCGATAGAGGGTCGGGGCTTTGAGCCTCGGCCCTTTTCCATAGCGCCGCTCCGCGCTTATTTTTGACCGTAAGACCGACGAGCAGCAGGTTTCCCGTTTCAATCCGACATCGTCGCTTGCAATCGGCAGGGCGGTTTCGCATAATAGCTTTTAAGCTTCGCGACGGAAAACGCAGATGAAACGAACCATATACCGTTGCTTTGGGGCATAGCCCCGCTTCATCTTCTCTCGCGCAGCCAACTGAATGATGCGATTTGGGTGCTGGAAGATGGGGAGAGCTCATGGCTTCTTCTGATGCAACACAACGAGCAGTCCTTGCCGGACTTTCGTGCGGGATCGGCCTTGCCGCTCCCGTGGTTATGTATGCCGCGACGCTGCCGTTTTCGTCGGTGAACGAGACGGTCGTGGCGGGTGCAGTTCCCTTCGCCGTGGGCGCGGTGGCGGGCGTGGGTATCTATGCCGCCTCGCTGGGTATCTCCGAGTATCGTGCGCAGCGTGAAGAGCGTCTGTTCCAGCCCGATGCCATGGGCGGTGCCGCCAATCTCAATCAGCATCAAAGCGAGTTCAAGACCGCCTCGATTCCAGCTCAGCAGCAGGATGCGATTCCGTACGCTGCGGCTTCTGCTTCTCAGGCTCAGTCGGAGCAGTCTACCTCGGCATTCCTTTCCGGCCTGACTGGTGCGTTCCAGCGCCGTCATGCCGATGATGGTGTCCCTACCATCGCTCGAGCCGCAGATGCTATGGACGAGGCCGAGGCTTGGTCCATGATCGACAGCATGCTCGACGACGATTCGCCGGTGAGCTGCGACCCTGCGCGCTCGCGCGACGTCTATCAAGTCGCCATCGACGAGCTCACCAACGGCGGGCAGACCGGCTCCTTCAATCGCGATGATATCGCCGCCGCGGCACGCGCCGTGTCGGGCTCCCAGGCCGCCCCTGCGGGCAGCACGGCGGCTTTCGTGGCACTCGTTGCCAATGCGGCGGTCAATAACGCCTACAGCGCTACCTCGGCGGACGCGAACGCTTCTGCCGATAATTCGTACGTTGATGAAGCCATGACCGCGGACGAGGAGGCTGTTGCCGCCCGCCGTGCCGCCGAAAGCTCGCTTTGGGGCGTTCCTGCCCAGCAGCAGGCGGCTGAGGCTGCGCCGTACAATGCAAACCTCGCCAGCATGCCTATCATCTCCGGTGCCGCGGGCATCGATCTCGATGACCTCGATGAGCCTGCAGCCATCACCGCATCGATTGATGCCCAAGATCGCATCGACACCGGCGACCTTCCGGATGCCTCGCTTGAGGTTGATGTCCCCATGGCCGATTACTCGGGCCACGAGGACATGTGGGCCGCCGCCACCGCGATTCTGGACGAGATCGACGAGCCTGCTCCTGTTGCAGCCCCCGCTCCCGTCACTGCCCCTCAGCCTGCTGCACCCGCCTATGTCGGCCGTCACAGCGCTGTGTTCCCCGAGGATACTGCCCGCATCTCGCGCGAGAGCATCGAGCGAGCCGAGGCTATTGCCGCCGGCATTATGGAAAATCGTCGTCACGAGCGCGTCAATCAGATCCTCGAGGAAGAGATCGAGCGCCTGCAGTCCTCTACCGCCAAGCGTACGGGCCGTGCCTATCTGAGCGTTATCGAGGGCGGTACCGCCAGCTTCGCGCCGCTCCGCGCGGAGGCATAACTTCTGCATGGTTAAGATCAATCGAAAATGGGCGGTCGTGACCTGCCTGATGGCGCTCTTGATCTGGGGCAATTCGCTGGTTCCCGGCTCGGGGTCGGGCTCGCTGAGCCTAACGGTCATGGAAGCTATCCGCGGTTTCCTGCACGGTGTGGGACTTCCATATGCATGGGTGACCAACTTTGTTGTTCGCAAGTGCGCGCATTTTACCGAGTATATGGTGCTCGGCATCCTGGCAACGCATGCCTTTGATTATGAGGGGCGGCGCACCTTTGACGTGCTGCTGCCCACGGCGGTGTTCCTGCTGCTGATTCCTTCGATCGACGAGACGATTCAGCTTTTTGTGCCGGGACGCGCCGGCATGATCACCGATGTGATGATCGACTGCTGTGGAGCGGCAACGGGCGTTGTGCTCCCTGTCTCTTATACACATCTGACGCTGCCGACGACTCCTTACGTGTAGAT
>USHF01000180.1 GCA_900554465.1 uncultured Collinsella sp. | reverse complement strand
CGAACTTCTGCAGCAGGTCGGCCACGGTGAGCGACTTCTTCTCGTCGTCGGCAACGTCGTAGATCACATGGCCCTCGTGCATCATGATCAGACGGTTGCCCAGACGGATGGCGTCGTTCATGTTATGCGTGACCATGAGCGTGGTCAGGTGGTTCTCGTCAACGATCTCCTCGGTCAGGTTGAGCACCTTCGATGCCGTCTTGGGGTCGAGGGCCGCCGTGTGCTCGTCGAGCAGCAGCAGGCGCGGCTTGGTGAGCGTGGCCATGAGCAGGGTGAGTGCCTGGCGCTGGCCGCCCGAGAGCAGGCCGACCTTAGCGTTGAGACGCGTATCCAGACCAAGGTCCAGGCGCTTGAGCAGCTCAACGTACTCGTCCTTCTCGGCCTTGGTGACGCCCCACGAAAGACCGCGACGCTGGCCGCGGCGCTTGGCGAGGGCCAGGTTCTCGGCAATCTGCATGTCGGCTGCGGTGCCGCGCATGGGGTCCTGGAACACGCGGCCCAGGTACTTGGCGCGCTGCGACTCGCTCAGACGCGAGATGTCGGTGCCGTCGAGCTCGATAACGCCCGAATCGAGCGGATACACGCCGGCAATCATGTTGAGCAGCGTGGACTTGCCGGCGCCGTTGCCGCCGATCACGGTCACAAAGTCGCCGTCGTTAAGGGTGAGGTCGACACCGGTGAGTGCGCGCTTCTCGGTGACGGTGCCCTTGTTAAAGGTCTTTTTGACGTGCGAGAGCTTAAGCATCTGCCTCATCCCCCTTCGTGTAGGAGCTGTGGAGCTTATAGCGCTCCCAAACCACGGGCACGCACAGGGCCACGGCAACGATCACGGCGGAGAGCAGCTTCATGTCGTTGGCGTCCATGCCCAGCTGCAGCACGATGGCGCGAATGAGGAAGTACACCACGGAGCCAAAGACGGCAGAAGCAAGACGGACGCTAAACTGCGTCAGACCGCCGGGCAGCAGGCGGCCGAGCACCTCGCCGATAACAATGGCGGCAAGACCGATAACGATGGCGCCGGTGCCCATGCCAATGTCAGCGTACTTCTGGCTCTGGCAGATGAGCGCACCCGAAAGGCCGATAAGGGCGTTGGAGAGCACGAGGGCGATCATCTTGGTGGTGTTGGTGTTAACGCCCAGGGCGCGGATCATGTACTCGTTGTTGCCGGTGGCACGCAACGCCGAGCCGATCTCGGTGCCAAAGAACCAGTACAGGATGGCGACGATGGCCACGGCCAGCACAATGCCCAGGATAATGGCAACAGTGGACTGCGGCAGGCCCGTCATGTTGCTGACGGATGAGAAGATAGTGCCCTTGGCAAGGATGGGCGTGTTGGACTTGCCCATGATGCGCAGGTTGATGGACCACAGGCTGATCTGCGTAAGGATTCCGGCAAGGATCGCGGGAATCTCGAAGACGGTGGTCAGAATGCCCGTGACGGCACCGGCGATGGCGCCGGCGCACATGCCGGCCAGCACGGCGAGCAGCGGGTCGACGTTATTGTTGACGATGAGCACGGCGCAAACACAGCCGCCGAGGGCAAAGCTGCCGTCGCAGGTCATATCGGGGATGTCGAGCAGGCGGAACGTGATAAACACGCCAAGCACCATAATGCCCCAGAGGACGCCCTGCGAAACGGCGCCCTGCAATGCAATGAGCATGCTTCATACCTCCTAGGATAGGGTGGACACGTGAGTCACCATGATAGCGGTAACAATGCATGAAAGAGCTGCGGCCGGATGTTTTGTCTCATCCGTAACAAGCAGGGCGAACGCCGGTCTTTGGCGTTCGCCCCTGTGGCTCAGATATTGAATAACGCAGCTGTGGCGCGCGTGCGGGCCCTAGACGCGTCGCCGCGCATGCCGCTACGCGTCCAGAGCGGAAAGGTCGATGCCCAGGGCCTCGGCCATCTCGTCGTTCTTGACGACGACCAGGTCCTTGCTCGAGAGGTGCTTGATCGGCATATCCTCGGGCTTGGCCTCGCCCTTCAGGATCTTGACGGCCATCTCGCCCGCGGCATAGCCTAGGTCCTCGTAGTTGATGGAAAGGGTGAACAGGCCACCGGCCTTGCACATGCCCTCCTCGCCGGTCACGAAGGGGAGCTTGTTCTCCTTGCAGATCTGGCCCACCTGCGAGGCGCCCGCGGCGATGGTGTTATCGGTGGGGGAGTACAGCGCGTCGACCTTGCCCACAGCGGACTCGACGACGGACTGGATCTCGTTAGAGCTCGAGACGGTGAAGTCGGTGTACTCCAGGCCCAGCTTGTCGAGCTCCTTCTTGGCGGCCTTGATCTGGACGTCGGAGTTGGATTCGGCGGTGCAGTAGAGCAGGCCGACCTTCTTAACGTCGGGCAGGACCTTCTGCATCATCTCGAGCTGCTCGGCGACCGGGGTGAGGTCGGAAGCGCCCGTGACGTTGGTGCCGGGTTTGTCGTTGTCCTGGACCAGGCCGGAAGCGGCGTAGTCGGTGATGGCGCAGCCAACGATGGGGATATCGGCGGTGGCGCCGGCGGCAGCCTGCGCGGCGGGCGTAGCGATGGCATAGATCAGGTTGACGCCGTCGCCTACGAACTTGTCGGCAATGGACTTACACGTGGACTGGTCGTTCTGGGCGTTCTTCTGGTCGATCTTGACCTTGAGACCGCTCTTCTTGATGGCTTTGACGAAGCCGTCATTGGCGGCATCGAGCGCGGAGTGCTCGGTGAGCTGCAGAACGCCGATGGTGTAGTCGGAACCGGCGGCAGCGGAACCGGAACCAGAGTTGCCGCCGCATCCGGCGAGCGGAGCGAGCGCGAGCAGGCCAGCGGAGACAAGAAGGCTCCTGCGGCTGATGGTGATGTCCTTCATATCATTACCCCCAGTATAAAAATGGCTGGAAACACTGCACTAGGAAAAAGTGCAAGTGGGACTATAGTAACGCCAGTGTCCATTTTTACAACAGCCTTGCGGGTTTTTTAATACAGAACCGGATGGGCGGTACGGGTAGTCGAATGGGTGGCAGAGATGCTTATGCGGCGGAGGCGGCGTCATCATCCTCGTCCAGGGCGGCAAAGAGTTTCTTTCCGTCAAGGAGGCGCGTGCTGACGTTTCTCATACGGGCGATCTCGACGGTGCGCAGCGTATCGTCGGTGCCTCGGGCGTCGTAGACCGTTCCCAACAGATACGAGATGCCATCGCGCTGCCTGATGGCAAAGGGTCGGAGCGTCATCCGCACCGCTTCGGTTTCGCCACGGGCGAGGGTACTCGAGATATCAAAGCTGACGGTCGTTCCGTGGTCGATGGCCTGCTCGACGAGCTCGCACGTGTCGATGCGCTTGATGGGCGTGCGTGTTGTCTTGGTAGCCTTGCTGCCTGCGCTTGGAGCGGGTTCGGGTGTATCGAGGTAGCCGCGAACGTCGGCACTCGCCATGGCAACTAAATGCTGCGCCATGCTCTTGCGGATAGCGATAGGCGTGGAGCGGTTGCGCATGACCATGCCGTGGAGCCGGATGATCTCTTCATCGGTGAGCGGGCGGGTAAGAAG
>USHF01000179.1 GCA_900554465.1 uncultured Collinsella sp. | reverse complement strand
AGGATTCGTCGGCAGCGTCAGATGTGTATAAGATACAGGATCTCCTGGATGCCCAGGTCCTTGGAACCGGCGATGGAGAGCAGCACGCGCGTGGCACCATCGATGGAGCTCTCGAGCAGCGGGCTGGAGATGGCCTGCTGGGCAGCGTCGACGGCACGAGTATCCCCAGAAGAGGTACCGATACCCATCATGGCGGTACCGGCCTGCTTCATGATGGTCTTAACATCGGCGAAGTCCAGGTTGATGATACCGGGGACGGTGATGAGGTCGGTGATGCCCTGGGTGCCCTGGGAAAGGACGCCATCGGCAATCGCGAAGGCCTCGAGCATGGTGGTCTTCTTCTCGGCGATGTCGAGCAGCTTATCGTTAGGAATGACGATCATGGTGTCGACGCAATCGGAGAGGGTCTTGATGCCCTCCTCGGCGCTCTTCTTACGCTTGCGGCCCTCGAAGGTGAAGGGCTTGGTCACGACGGCGACGGTCAGTGCGCCGACCTCGTTCATCGCGATATCGGCAACGATGGGAGCAGCGCCGGTACCGGTGCCGCCGCCCTCGCCGCAGGTGATAAACACCATGTCGGCGCCAGCGAGCGCCTCGGCGATGTCGTCGCGGGACTCATCGGCAGCCTTGCGGCCAACCTCGGGATTGGCGCCGGCGCCCAGGCCGCGGGTAAGGTCGGTGCCGATGTGCACCTTGATATCGGCATCAGAGATCGCGAGTGCCTGAGCATCGGTGTTGATGGCAACAAACTCGACGCCGCGGATGCCCTCTTCGATCATTCGATTGACCGCGTTGGTACCGCCGCCGCCGACGCCGACCACCTTAATGACGGCAAGGTAGTTGTTGATCTCTGTCTCGTGCATGTCGGTCCTCCGAACAAAGGTTATAGCCATAGCATGGGTCGACCCCTGCGCACATTAACCTTCAGGTTGAAAGTAAATGCAAAGGTAAACCGTATTATGTTTGCACATTATGAACGTATCAGTCAAATAATTGACCGTGAAAACCAAACAAACCAGATAAACGGCGTGGTATGGCCCCTCAACAAAGCATCAACCAGCGCTACGAGGTCGGAGCATTCCTAAATGTGTAGTTGCCCGGAGAGCGCACATTGATATACGTTACGCCCTCTACCTGCGAAAGCAACTTGGTGACTACGCGTTCCTTCTTGGCGATATCGCCCGAATCGCCCAGCGACACCTCAATGCCGTTATTGAGGTTTGCCGAGATGGCTTCGACCGAAGGCGTGGAAATATCCTTGACTTGTCCCAAGAACTCGCTCGAAAAACCACGCACATAATCCAGGCCGGCCTTAACGGCTTTGGAGTTCACCGCCTGGCCGGAAACCGGAGCGACATCCGCCGAGACATCAGTCAACAACACCGCGCCATAATGCTTGGCGAGCGCCAGCGCGGCATCGATTCCGGTCAAGGTATTTGAGCCCTGCCCTGTCGTGATGACGTTGCCCTGGTCGTCCACTTCGACCGACGTCGACAGCGGGGCGATCCAGGTGTCATCGTCTCCGATAGCCCAGGCAAGGTCGTCGGAGCTGATATACGCAATGGCGATAACTTTACGCTCCGTCGGCGTGATGATAAGCGTATGGGGAAACTGGCGCTGGACATCCACGCCCGAAACCCACGGGTTCTGCTTGAGATCCTCGGTAATCTGGTCGGGATCGACGTTAAAAAGCGACGTTCCCTCGGGCAAGTCGATCAGCTGGATAGCATCGTGCTTCGTCACATGCTCGCTGCCTTGAATCTGAATATCAGTGGCAGTAAACAGTCCAGAGTTGATCACCACGATGGCAACGACGACGAGCACGGCCAAGACGGCCAGAACGCCGCCCACGATTTTGCCTTTGCCTGTAACGACAGAAGCGGCGTCTGATGTTTTATTTGCCATCGCTCCAAGTGAAGATAACGGGTTGAAACCTTTTTTACTCGAAGGCTTCTTGGCGGTAGCCGGCACCGATGTCAGCGAGCGCGGTTTCGATGCGCCCAGCGTGCGACCTGGACGCGCCGCTTTAGTTCCCGTCGAGGGCTTGGGAGCCGCCATGGGACGGGCAGGCTTGGCGCCCATAACAGGCTTTGACGTCATCGAGGGACGCGAGGACTTTTTTGCGGCCGGACGATTACCGAGCTGCGAGCCGACGACCGGACGACTGGTCTGTCGAGCATACCCGACAGACTTAGAGTGCGCGACGGTATTGCGTTGAGGTTTGGCAGGCGCGCCGGAACGCCCTCCGGCGCGGCGGAAGGTGGGTTTCGATGCTCTAGAAGCCGAGGAATTTAACTTCCGGTCTGAGCTCGATGCCATACGCCTCCCTCACCTTTCCGTGCACATGTCTAATAACCGCGGCAACGTCATCGGCCGAGGCAGTTCCGTTATTAACGATAAAATTAGCGTGAACGGGCGAAACTTCCGCGCCGCCAATCGAAAAACCCTTTAATCCACAATCCTCGATAAGCTTGCCCACACTCGCATCGGGCGGGTTGCGAAAGACAGACCCGCAGGATGCGCGACCCATGGGCTGCGTACGCTTGCGCCTTGTAAGGTACCGCTCCATGCGCTCGCGAATGTCGGCCTTGGGCGCCGGTTTAAGCTTGAACACGCACTCGAGGATGATCTCATTGCGGGGAAGGCTACATTCGCGGTAGTCCCAAGTGATCTCGGACCCCGCATAATGCTTGATACCGGATGCCGGGTCAAACGTTACGACATCCTCAACCAGCGAGCCAATCCACTCGGTCCGTGTGCCGGCATTCATGGATATCGCACCGCCGACCGAACCAGGAATGCCAACGGCAAACTCAAGGCCCGAGAGGCTACGCGACAGGGCATCGTTGACCAGGCGCGCAAACATCACGCCCGCACCGACCGTCAGCGTACAACCGTCATCGGCAACAACCGTGCGCTGAAACTCACGTCCGAGCGAAATGACGGCACCGCGATAACCGCCATCGGCAACCAGCAGATTGGAGCCCTTGCCGATGATGACCCACGGCACCTGCTCGCGATCGAGCACCGCCACGGCGCGGCGGAGGGCATGATAGCTATGGCACGTCACAAAGAGGTCGGCCTTGCCGCCGATACGATAGCTCGTATGACGCGCAAGGCGCTCGTCCTCGATCACATCCGTGTCGATCATGCCCGAGAGCGCCATGACGGCGTTAAACAGACCCATTAGACTTAAGCGTCTTTCTTGGCAGTCAGATACTCAATGAACTCGGGACCGACGGTCGTAACGTCGCCGGCACCCATGGTGAGCAGCAGGTCGCCCTCGCCCACCATCTGCTCGAGCTCCTGATTGAGCTCAAGACGGCTGGAGCAGTACACGACCTCCTTGCCAGGATGCTTGGCGTGCACGGTATCGGCGAGCATCTTAGAGGTGACACCCGGAATGGGCATCTCGCCAGCCGAGAACACATCAATCAGCAGCAGTTTATCGGCATTGGCAAATGCATCGGCAAAGTCGTCGCACAGGGCCTGCAGCTGTCTCTTATACACATCTGACGCTGCCGACG
>USHF01000178.1 GCA_900554465.1 uncultured Collinsella sp. | reverse complement strand
CCCGTGGGTTATACCCTAAGAGCAAACCACCCTTTTTAAGGGTGGTTCTGATTGCACATATGTTGCGTAAATAGCGTTGCAGGCGCCTTCAGCGGACTCGGATTTCGGAAGTATGCGGCAAAATTTGAATAGGCCGAGCACACTGGATATGCCCAAGCTATGTACCTGCGGTTTTATTGGTGAAAAACCGGGGTGTGCTCGAGGGCTCCGGAATTTGCCGCATACTTCCGAAAACAACGTCTCGGTGGCACCAAAAATTGCCTCCAGAACCCTGAGATAATGAATATATGTAGCCGTTCGCCGCAAATTATCGTCCGTTCATGGAACCTATCTCCAACGAGTTGTAACCATATGGTTTGATGTTGGAAACATATGATTGCCGGCAGGCCATAGGTGACGTTCCCCCTGATATCGGAGGTTCCAGGTATGTTTCGCGCTCCGTTAAATAACTATCGGTTGGGCTAACATGGGTCGCCGTGCTATTTCGATAACCCTTGCAGTGGTCTGCCTGGCTGTGCTCCTGGGCGCTACGGGGATGTTTGCTATAAGTCGAGAAACATCCTATATGCAGGAATGTGCTTCCGAAGGCTTTGCCATTGATGGTTACTATCGGGATGACAAAACGAGTCGGGAAACCCTGGCTTTTCTTGAGGAGGACAACTGTCGATGGCAGCTGGTCGACCAAGACGGAATCTGCACAGACGGGCAGTTTAAGCGTACGGATGACCCCAACATCCTGATATTAAAGAAGGAAAACGGTGAAGAATTCGGTACGGTCCACGTGGCGTACTTGTCACGCCGACGCAATCAGGGGCAGATTTACCTAATTAGAAATACTAAGGTGACCCGATTTTATCTTGTGAGCACCGATCCGGCGTTTACGGTGGAGTCTGGCGATGTCGATGCGGACGTCTGATTCACAGCAATAAAACAGCGAGCGGGGGCGCGGTCATGAACTACGCCCCCGCTTTTTGCTCGTATTCGTGTCGCGTCTGCGCCTCGTCGTAACTTGCGTCCGTGCGAGCATTCATCCCGCGCCGGCATCACTTCACATCGAACTCCACGCGATCGAGCTCGGGCACGTTGAGGTCGATGAGTTTGCGGGCGACGTGGCGGTCGTGTGCCCCGAGCGCCTCGCTTGTCGTCACGTGGGCGACAATCTCGCGCTCGACGATGCCCTCATCCTCGCCCTCGGTAGCCGAGGTCTCGACGGCGACGGTGTAATCCTTAAAGCCCGGCAGCACCGCGGCAAGCTCGCGTGTGGTCTCGGTGACGCCGTAGCCGTCCTGTACGCCGGCCTGCGCCGAGCCAATGGACCCCGCGGTCATAACGATGCAGGGGATGGCAAAGATGATCGTGTCCACGATGATGCGGCGGCGCACTTTGCGCGACAGCTCGTCGACCTCGGCATTTTCCTCGGCGGTCACAATGCCGTCGCCGTTGAGGTCACGCTTGAGCGGCACGCGCAAAAGAAGTAGTACGGCTTCGGCCGCCAGCGCGATAAAGACGACGTTGATGCCAAACTCGTAAAGCGCCGAGAGAAACAGCGACCCGCTTGCGATGGCGATGCCATAGCCCGCCGCGCACAGGGGCGGCATGAGCGCGGTCGCCACGGCCACGCCGGCGATGAGCGTTGCGGGCTCCTGGTCGCGTGAGTTGCCTAGGCCGCCCGCAAAGCCGCCGGCGAGCGCGACGGCGAGGTCCCACACGGTGGGCGTCGAGTTGTCGATAATGGCGGCTGTGGTGGCGCCAAGGGGCGAGAGCTTAAAGTACAACGTGGATGTGACCAGGCAAAAGGCCATTTGCAGCGCAAGGCCGGCGACGGCTTCGACGGTAATCTCGCGGTCGAGCGTGGCGATGCCATATGCCATGGCAAGGACCGATCCCATAAGCGGGCAGATGAGCATGGCGCCCACGATGGCGATGTCCGAATCGATATCGAGGCCAATACTTGCGATTAACATCGCGATGATGAGGATGCACAGGTGAGTGCCAGTCAGGCGCGCCCCGTTTACAAAACGCTTGCGGATCACGTGATAGGGTGCGCGTCCCTCGCGAATGTTGAACGCGCGCTTGAGGAAGCGGGTGACGTTTTCCATGGCTTCGCTATGAGCAGGGCGGATGCCGTGACGCCGATGATGACGCTCGCGCAGTCGTTCGATCTGTTGCTTGTCGAGTTCCATGTCCACCTCGTTCTGGCACGGGCCGCGCAACGCGCCCGTTGTCCTAACTCTACACCGTGGCGGACGAGGTGTCTGTTGGATGCGGAATCCGATAGGGCGGATGACGCGGGAGCAAATGCAAATCACAGGTTCAATTTGATCCCGCAATAATATGATGCACCAGCTCCTACATATGTGACGAAATTGTGAAGCACGAGAGCGTGAATTTCAAAAAATACGCTGGTCGCCAATGTTGCGCAACAGAATTCAAAAATCGACAGCTACCGTTTGATACGTATGGATACATCCGTGTCAAAGGGAGAAAGCCATGGCAAACTACAGTCCACAACACTTTGGGCCTCGGGCCAAGACTGTCAACGTCAAGGGCGTTGCTAACCGCGCCGTCGCAACCGTTTTGACAGCGGGCCTCATCGCTCAGCCGCTCATGTCGCCGCTGGCGGCAATCGCCGCACCGACGGCAGATAACGGCGATTCTGTTCAGGGGGGGGGTAGTTCTGTAGAGAACACCGTTGTCGCCGGTAACCAAGCGGTCGTAAAGACGGCTGCCCAGCTGGCCGAGGAGTCGGCAAAGCAGCTCAAGGACGCTCAGGCCGCCTACGATGCCGCCCAGAAGAAGGCCGACGCGGCGGGCCAGTCTCAAAAGCAGGCGCAGCAGCAAAAGAATCAGGCCTCGCAGGCCGTGACCGATAACGCCGCCGAGCAGAACGAGGCCGAGGTAGCCGCGCTTCAGGAGAAGATCGACGAGCTTAAGGCAGCCGTCGAAAAGACCGAGCAGCAGCAGAAGAAGCTGGGCGACCTGAACGATCGGATCGAACAGGCCAACAAGAGTGTCGAGGATAAGACCCAGGCGCTCAAGGACGCCAAGGCAAAGCAGGATGAGGCCAAGAAGGCCCTCGATGATGCCCAGGCCAAGCTCGAGGCCATGGGTATGGACGAGTACGAGGCCGCCAAGAAGGCCGTCGAGGACGCGCAGGCAAAGCTCGATGACGCCAATAAGGCCGTTACTACTGCACAGGCCAATCTGGACCAGGCCAAGGCTGCCGAGGCCAGCGCCCAGCAGGAAAAGCAGAATACCGAGGCGGCTTTGACGACTGCCCAGGCCAAGAAGCAGGAGACTGCCGCTGCTCTCGCAGCCGCAACCACCGCGCGCGATAACGCCCAGCAGAAGTTCAACCAGGCGCAGGCCGCGCTCGATGCTGCCGTCTCGGGTACGGGTGTTGACCTGAGTGCGCTTGAGGCCGCCAAGAAAGCTGCTGCTGGTGAGCTCAAGACCGCGCAGGCGGAGCTCAATGCCGCGACGGATGCCGACGCTACCGCACAGCTGTCTCTTATACACATCTGACGCTGCCGACG
>USHF01000177.1 GCA_900554465.1 uncultured Collinsella sp. | reverse complement strand
CTGGCAGTCAAGAGGTCAGGGGTTCGATCCCCCTCGTCTCCACCCGAGCATTGAATGAGGCTCCAACGCAAGTTGGGGCCTTTTTTCATATTGGCACACAAGGTCAAAGGCGGCACCATGATCCTCCTGGTCGACAAGATCGAAAAAAGCTTCGGCGCACGCGTCCTCTTTAGCGGCGCGTCCTTCCAGATCAACCCCGGCGAGCGCTTCGCGCTCGTGGGCCCCAACGGCGCCGGCAAAACCACCATGCTTAAGATCATCATGGGCATCGACAGTCCCGACTCTGGCCAGGTCCAGTACGCCAAGGACTGCCAGGTGGGCTACCTAGAGCAGGAAACTAATCTGGAGCACAAGGACACCACCATCCTTGCCGAGGTCATGGCCGCCGCCAAGGAAATCCGCCGCATGGGCGAGCGCGCCAACGAACTGCAGGCCCAGATCACCGAGCTCTCCGAGCAGGGCAAGGACGTCGACGCACTCCTTAACGAGTACGGCCAGGTCCAGGACCGCTTTGAGCACCTGGGCGGCTACGAGCTCGAGAGCAACGCCCGAAAGATCTTATCCGGCCTCGGCTTCAAAGTCACCGACTTCGAGCGCCCGTGCTCCGAGTTCTCGGGCGGCTGGCAGATGCGCATCGCGCTTGCCAAGCTCTTCCTGCGTCACCCCGACCTGCTGCTTCTGGACGAGCCCACCAACCACCTGGACCTCGAGAGCGTCCAGTGGCTGCGCGGCTTTATCGCCAACTATGACGGCGCCGTGCTCATCGTCAGCCACGACCGCGCGTTTATGGACGCCTGCGTCGACCACGTCGCCGCGCTCGAGAACCGCCGCGTAACCACCTACACCGGCAACTACAGCAGCTACCTCAAGCAGCGCGAGGACAACCTGGAGCAGATGCGCGCAAAGCGTGCCGCGCAGGAGCGCGACATCGCCCATATGCAGGTCTTCGTCGACAAGTTCCGTTACAAGCCCACCAAGGCCGCCCAAGCGCAGGAGCGCATCCGCAAGATTGAGCAGATCAAAAAGGAGCTCGTCATCCTGCCCGAGGGCCACAAGCACATCGACTTTAAGTTCCCCGACCCGCCGCGCTCCGGCGACATGGTCGTGGGGCTCGAGGGCGTATCCAAGTCCTACGGCGACAAGCACATCTACAGCGACATCGACCTCAAGCTCTACCGCGGCGAGCACGTGGCGCTCGTCGGCCCCAACGGCGCCGGCAAGTCCACCCTCATGAAGATCCTCGCCGGCCTGGAGCCGCCCACCACCGGCACCCGCGACCTAGGCACCAACGTGGGCGTGGCCTATTACGCCCAGCACGCACTCGAGGGCATGACCGAGTCCAATACCGTCCTGCAAGAGATCGACACCGTCACGCCCAAGTGGACCGTGCCGCAGCAGCGCAGCCTGCTGGGCGCCTTCCTGTTTAGCGACAACGACGCAATCGAAAAGCAGGTACGCGTCCTCTCCGGCGGTGAAAAGGCGCGTCTGGCCCTGGCAAAGATGCTCGTGGCCCCCGAGGCGCTCCTGTGCCTGGACGAGCCCACCAACCACCTGGACATCGACTCGGTGGACATGCTCGAGAACGCCCTGCAAAACTTCCCCGGTACCATCGTGCTAATCAGCCACGACGAGCACCTGGTACGCGCCGTGGCCAACCGCGTCATCGACATCCGCGACGGACAAGTCACGGTCTACGACGGCGACTACGACTACTACCTCTACAAGCGCGAGGACCTCGCAGCCCGCGCCGCCGCCGAGGCGTCCACGGAAAGCGCGCCGGCCACGACCAAGTCCGCCAAGGCAAGCGCCGCCCAGGCCGACACCCCCGCCGCGGCGCCTAAGCCTGCCGAGGGCAAAAAGACCAAGGAGCAAAAGCGCGCCGAGGCCCAAGCCCGCGCCGCGCTCAATAAAAAGCTCAAGCGCGTGCGCAACCAGCTCAAGAAGATCGAGACGGAGCTCGACAAAAAGCGTGCCCGCTATGACGAGCTTATGGAATTGATGGCAAGCGAAGAGCTTTATGCCGATCAAGACAAGTTCAACGCCGCGCTGGGGGAATATAACGGCCTTAAGCAAGAGCTACCCAAGCTCGAGGACGAATGGCTGGAGCTTTCCACCCAGATCGAAGAGGAGACCGCGCGTGAACTCTCGTAAGGCCGCTGCCGTGGCGATGAGCATCATCGCCATCGCCTGTCGCATCTGCGGCATTTTTATGAGCGCGATGACCGTGCTGCTGTGTTTTAGCGGCCTCACCGCCAAGCTGCAGATCGTGGGCTTTGTCGTCGAGCTTTCGCGCGCCCTGCCGAGCGCCATCGCCGGCTACGGCGTCATCACGTCGCCCTTTGGCGGTGTGTTCCGCTTGGATTACGCCATCGTCGCCGTGATCCTGTTTGTGATCGACTACCTGCTCACGCGCGCCTCGCGTCGCGTCCGCTAGAGGAGCGCCATGTCCAGCAGCTACATCATGAACCTGCTCGCCAGCGCCGTCGCCGTCATCGTGGGCATCGTGATCCACGAGAGCGCACACGCCGCCGCGGCCTGGGCGCTCGGCGACAAGACGGCCCGTTCGCGCGGCCGCGTGTCGCTCAACCCGCTTAACCATATCGACCCGTTTGGCACCATCATCCTGCCGCTGCTCATGCTCGCGGCCGGCGGTCCCGTGTTCGCCTTCGCCAAACCCGTGCCCGTCTACCTCAACAACCTCAAGCACCCCAAGCGTGACGAGGTCCTGGTGAGTGCGGCCGGCCCCGCATCGAACATCGCACTCGCGTGCCTCGCGGCCGCCCTCATGCACGCAACGTACGGCAACCTCTACACCAGCATGTCCTTTGCCGTAGCATCACAGATCATGAACTTCGGCACCACCTTTATCGTGGTCAACCTGTCACTCGCGTTCTTCAACCTCATCCCGATCCCGCCACTCGACGGTTCGTCGATCATCGTGCCCTTCCTCAAAGGCAAGGCGCTCAACAACTACTACCACCTGCAGCAATACGCCATGCCCATCCTCATCATCGTGCTGTACCTGCTGCCTATGTGGACCGGCATCGACGTGATCGGCCGCTATTTCGACGTTACCGTGTATCCGCTTGCTGAGCAGCTGCTCAACTTCGCAATCGCCGGCATCTAAGGTAAACTTACAGGTCGACCGTGCAAAACGGTCGTAATATGCACCCAAACCGCGCCGCGAAGGCGCCGTCAAAGGAGGTCGAAGATGTCGTATCGCGTGTCGACGCAGGTCTACAGCGGACCGTTCGACCTGCTGCTGCAGCTGGTAACCCGCCAAAAAGTAGATATCGGCGCCATCTCCATCAGCGAGGTGGCCGAGCAGTACCTTGCCGAGGCCGTGCGCATCGAGGCGCTGGACCTGGACGTGGCGAGCGACTTTTTGTTGGTCGCAGCAACCCTTTTGGACATCAAGGCCGCCTCCTTGGTGCCGCAGGAGGCCCCGCGCAAAGCCGATG
Source organism: uncultured Collinsella sp. (assembly GCA_900554465.1). Classification (GTDB taxonomy): domain Bacteria; phylum Actinomycetota; class Coriobacteriia; order Coriobacteriales; family Coriobacteriaceae; genus Collinsella. Next base: position 87 of record USHF01000177.1, on the reverse strand, counting down.
ACGACGATGACGAGTTCGACGAAGACCTCGAGGAGCTCAGCACGCTCGACGGCGACGCCCCTGTCTCTTATACACATCTGACGCTGC
>USHF01000176.1 GCA_900554465.1 uncultured Collinsella sp. | reverse complement strand
GTATACGGGTATTGGCAAAAGTACCGTTTCTCGCATTGTGCGCGCTTATGCGCAGGTGGACGCGCAGGCCGAGAGCTCGAAATAAAGGCAGAAAAGAAAATGGCCGAATCGCGAAAGCTAAGCGATTCGGCCAACAGAATTCTTCAGATTTGAGACAACTACTACTGATTATTTTGTCCCGTGAGCATGCCGTCGAGGGTGCGCCAGGCTAACTCGGCGCATTTGACGCGGGCGGGCATGTGCGAGATGTCCTGGAGCTGGGCGGCCTCGTCCAGGTCTTCCAGGTCTTCCTCGGAGAGCTGCTCGCCACGGATCATGGCGAGGAAAAGCCCTGCCAGACGACGTGCTTCCTCGACCGTCTCGCCGGTGATGAGGTCGGCCATGATATCGGCGCTGGCCTGGCTGATGGCGCAGCCGTGACCGGTAAAGGAGGCCTCCTCGATCACGTTGTTCTCGACACGCAGCTGCAGAGTGAGCTCATCGCCGCAGCTGGGGTTGATGCCGTCGTGCTCGTGCGTGGGGGCATCCATCTCGTACTTGTAGTCGGGGTGCGAGTTGTGCTCCATAAACGTGGTAGAGGTGTACAGATTACCCATTGAACGTGCTCCAAACGTGATGCAGGCCGGCGATGAACTTGTCGATATCGGCCTTGTCGTTGTAGAAGGCCACGCTGGCGCGGCAGCAGGCAAGGTTCTCGACGCCCAGCCAGGTGAGCAGAGGCTGCGCGCAGTGGTGACCGGCGCGGATGCAAACGCCGTCCATGTCCATGATGCTCGCGACATCGTGCGGGTGGATGCCCTTGACGTTAAAGCTGACGACGCCGTGGTGGTTGTCCCAATAGATGGAGCCGATGATCTGGACAAAGTCGAGCTGCATGAGCTCGCCCATCAGGTAGTGGACGAGTGCCTTCTCACGGGTCTGGATGTTTTCGTAGCCTACCGTGTTGACCAGGTAGTCAAGCGCCGCGCCCGTGGCGAAGATGCCGGCGGCGTCCTGCGTGCCGGCCTCGAATTTCTCGGGGACGGGCGCCCAGACGGCGTCTTGCTCGGTGACCGAGTCGATCATCTCGCCGCCGGTAAGCATGGGCGGCACGGCGTTGAGCAGGTCCATCTTGCCCCACAGCACGCCGATGCCCATGGGGCCCATAGCCTTGTGCGCGCTAAAGGCAAAGAAATCGGCTCCCAGATCGGCCACATCGACCGGCATGTGCGGCAGCGACTGCGCACCGTCGACGACCAGATAGCCGCCGTACTTGTGCACGAGCTTGCCGAGGTTCTTGACCGGATTCTCAACGCCCAGCACGTTAGAGACCTGACCCACGGCCAAGATCTTGGTCTTGGGGCCCACCTTGGACAGAACTTCCTCGGTCGTTAGCTGGCCGGTCTTGGTGGGGTAGAGGTAGACGAGCTTGGCGCCGGTCTCGCGGCAGACCTGCTGCCACGGGATCAGGTTGGAGTGGTGCTCCATGATGGTGATGACGACCTCGTCGCCCGGCTCCAGCACCGTGGGCGCAAAGCTCTTGGCGACCAGGTTGAGCGACTCGCTCGTGTTGCGGGTGAAGACGACCTCGTTGGCCTGGGGGGCGCCGATGACATCGGCGATCTGCTTGCGCACCTTCGCGATAGCCTCGGTGGCCTCGACGGACAGCGAGTACAGGCCGCGCAGGGGGTTGGCGTTCATGCGCTGGTAGAAGTCGCGCTCGGCGTCGAGCACGCAGGCGGGGCGCTGTGCGGTAGCGGCGCTATCGAGGAAGGCGATCTCGGGGTGCTGCTGGAACAGCGGGAACTGCGCCTTGTAGGGATTGGTCTCGATGTCGACGGTAGGCCAGCCGCGCGAGGCCTCGTCGCTGGCGTCGAGCTCCATGGGCTCGGGGGCAGTACAGGTATCGCATTTAACGTGCTCGGTGTCGATCATGCGAGCTCCTCCTCAAAGTTGTCGATTAGGTTGTTGCCCAAGCGAACGACGGCGGCGCGGGTGCGCTCGTCGATGGCGGAAAGCGCGGCGTCCTCCAGCTTGGCGCGGATGAACAGGTCCTCGGCGGCGTTTTGGTCAAGGCCGCGGCAGGCGAGGTAGAACAGCTGCTCGTCGCGGACGTGACCGATGGTGGCGCCGTGGTTGCCGGCGACGTCGTCCTCGTCGCAGAGGATGACGGGAACGGTCTTGTTGTCGACGCCCTTGTTGGCCAAGAGCACCGTCTCGCGCTCGGTGCCGACGGCACCCTTGCAGCCGTGCACGAGGTCGATGGTGCCGCGGTAGACCTTCTTTGACGTGCCAGTCAGCACGCCGTTGGCGTCGATCTCGCACTCGGTCTTGCGGCCGCGGTGGCGCAGCTCGTAGTTAAAGTCACGCACCTGTTCGCGGGCACCCAGGTAATCGGTATCGATGGTCACCTTGGCGGTGTCGCCCAGCAGGTCGCCGGCAAGGCCGGTGGCGCTGGCGCCGGCACCCAGAACGGTGTGCTGCACGTTGACGCGCGCGCCCTCGTCCAGGAACAGACCGGTGTCGTCGAGCGCGATCCAGCTGTCATCGAGCGTCTGCGTGCAGGTTACGTTGACGGTGGCGTACTCGTGAGCGCACACGCGCAGCACGGAGCCCACGACGCCTTGGCCGTTGACGGGGGAGTCCAGGGCGATCTGCAGGTCGAGCGTTGCCTGCGGACGGGCGACGACATCGATAGCGGCGATGGCCGCGGCGGCGTCGACACCGCTCACGCGCACGGTAACCGTGGCGCGTCCGTACGCGGGCACATCGATGACGACGCGCTTGGTGGCGTGATCGGCCAGATAGGTGTAGGCGGCCTCGCCCATGCCGGTCTCGAAGGCCTCAGCGGGGGAGAGCTCCTCCTCGAGCTTGATAGCGCCGGCCTGGTAGACGGAGGTGGCGGGCACGTCGAGCTCGGTCTCGGGCGTGATGCGGGCGCGGTCGACGGCGTCGCCGGGGGCGGAGGCACGGCGCTCGGGGAAGCGCTCGGCCATGGCGTCCATGGCGGTATCGAAGGCGTCGGCCGAGCCGGCAAACTGCTCGTCCAGGCCCTCGACCTCAACGGCCTCGGCGGGAGCGGCGGCAAGTTCGTCCGAAAGCTCGAGCTTGGTCTGGTTCATCTTGAGCCAGCCCCAAGTGGCGGCCGGCATAGCGTTGACCTGCTCGAGCGTGGTAGCAGCGGTGTTGGTTTCCTGTTTCATTATCCGATCGCTCCTTCCATCTCGAGCTTGATCAGGTTGTTCATCTCGACGGCGTACTCAAGCGGCAGCTCCTTGGAGACCGGGTTGGCAAAGCCGTTGACGATCATGGTGCGGGCCTCTTCCTCCGATATGCCGCGGCTCATCAGGTAGAACACCTTGTCGTCGCCGATGCGGCCGATGGTGGCCTCGTGGCCGATGTCGACGTTCTTGGCGCGGATGTCCATGGCGGGGATGGTATCGGAGCGGCTCTGGTCGTCGAGCATCAGCGACTGGCAGCTCACGGTTGCTTTGGAACCTTCGGCCTTAGGCGTGGCCACGATGGAGCTGCGGAAGGTCTGGATGCCGCCGCTCTTGGAGATACCCTTGG
>USHF01000175.1 GCA_900554465.1 uncultured Collinsella sp. | reverse complement strand
CTCGGAGATGTGTATAAGAGACAGCTTCCGGTCTGACCATGGAGCAGTTCATCGGCGACCTGCATAAGCAGGCCAACGACGTTGCCCGTGAGTCCCTGGCTCTGGACGCCCTCGCGCGTGAGCTCAAGATTGAGGTCACCGAGGACGACATCAACGCCGAGTTCGAGAAGGCCGGCGTCAAGGACGTCGAGGCTTCCAAGGCCGAGTTCATCGCCGATGGCCGCATGCCTGCCGTCCGCGAGTCCATCCGTCGCTCCAAGGCCGTCGACCACCTGGTCGAGAACGCCAAGGTGACCGAGGTCGACGAGACCGCCAAGGACGCCGAGTAATTCTCGCCACCTTGCCCGCGAGCGCATGTATGTGCCCGTGATGGGGTAAAGTTAATAGCCGGTTATCCGGTTGCTTCGTACGGTGCCAGCCAATGCATAGCATGCGGGCACCGTACGTTTATCTAGAACCAATTTGGTCCGCAAGAGAGAAATGGAGATGCGTATGATCGCTAAGTTCGATTCCGCCCTCGTGCCATACGTTATCGAGCAGACGCCGCGCGGCGAGCGCAGCTACGATATCTATTCGCGCCTGCTCAACGACCGCATCATCTTCTTGGGCGAGGAGATCAACTCCGTCAGCGCCAACCTGGTCGTTGCCCAGCTGCTGCATCTTGAGAGCCAGGATGCCGAGAAGGATATCTCGCTCTACATCAATTCGCCCGGTGGCGAGGTTTACTCCGGCCTGGCGATTCTTGACACCATGAACTTCATCAAGCCGCAGGTCTCCACCATCTGCGTCGGTATGGCCGCGTCCATGGCCGCCGTGCTGCTTTCGGCCGGCGCTAAGGGCAAGCGCTTCTGCCTGCCGCACTCCAAAGTCATGATTCACCAGCCCAGCGGCGGTGCCCAGGGTCAGCAGACCGAGATTGAGATTGTGGCCGAGGAGATCAAGAAGACCCGCCGCGAGCTCAACCAGATCTTGTCCGATGCCTCGGGCCAGCCCATCGAGAAGGTCCAGGCCGATACCGAGCGCGACAACTACCTGACCGCCGCCGAGGCCCTCGACTACGGCCTGATTGACCGTATCGTCACCTCGCGAGATCTCGCCGCGAAGGATGCCTAGGATGGCAGGTAACATGCAGGACAACTTTGACGAGAACGGCAACCCCATCCGCTGCTCCTTTTGCGGAAAAGAGCAGGGCCAGGTCCGTCGCCTCGTAAAGGGCCCGACCAACATCTTTATCTGTGACGAGTGCGTCGCCGCCTGCTCCGAGATTTTGGAGGAGTCGCTGGCTTCGGACTTTATGGACGCTGCCCGCAACGGCAAGCTGCCGGGCTTCCTCAACGACCACGGCCAGGCTGCGTCTCAGCCCGCTGTGGATCCCGAGGTCGAGGGATTTGAGCTCGAGGACGACCGCCAGGTCATTACGCACGTGCCGACGCCGCACGAGATCTATGCCGAGCTTTCGGCATACGTTATGGGCCAGGAAGACGCCAAGCGCGCCATGTCGGTTGCCGTGTACAACCATTACCGCCGTGTGATCGAGGGCGGTGCTGCGCTTTCGGCCTTTGACGACGGTTTGGACTCGCAGCTCGACGACGATATGGACGAGGTGGAGCTCGCCAAGTCCAACATCCTGCTGCTCGGTCCCACCGGCACCGGCAAGACCCTGTTGGCCCAGACGCTCGCGCGCATCCTCGAGGTGCCGTTTGCCATCGCCGATGCCACCGCGCTTACCGAGGCAGGTTACGTTGGCGAGGACGTGGAGAACATCCTGCTCAAGCTTATCAATGCTGCCGATGGCGACATTGAGCGCGCGCAGGTCGGCATTATCTACGTGGACGAGATCGACAAGATCGCCCGCAAGGCCGAGAACCTCTCCATTACCCGCGACGTTTCGGGCGAGGGCGTTCAGCAGGCGCTGCTTAAGATTCTTGAGGGCACGGTGGCAAGCGTTTCGCCCACCGGCGGCCGCAAGCATCCCCAGCAGGAACTGCTCCAGATCGACACGACCAACATCCTGTTCATCTGCGGCGGTGCCTTTGTGGGTCTGGACAAGATCATCGCCGACCGCGTGGGCAACAAGGGCGTGGGCTTCAACTCCGAGATCGCCGGCCCCACCTCGGTCGACGAGAACGACCTGCTGCGTCAGGTGCTCCCGCAGGACCTCAACGCCTTTGGCATGATCCCCGAGTTTGTGGGACGTACGCCCGTCGTCACCCAGACGCAGGCGCTCGACGAGGACGACCTGGTGTCGATCCTGACTGAGCCCAAGAACGCCGTGGTGCGTCAGTACCGCAAGATGTTCCAGCTCGAGGACGTTGAGCTTGAGTTTGAGGACGCCGCCCTGCACGAGATCGCCCGCATGGCGCTTGCCCGCAAGACCGGCGCCCGCGGCCTGCGCTCCATCTGCGAGGACGTGCTGCAGCAGACGATGTTCGACCTCCCCAGCGAGGAAGGCGTAGCCAAGGTCGTTGTAACCGAAGCCTCCGTAAAGGGCGAAGAACAGCCCCAACGCATCTACGGGTAAACCAGCCAAAAACGTGCTTGCAAATAGCCTCCGACCATCCGCGGTCGGAGGCTATTTTATATATACGCAATAACCCCAACTACCTGTGTTATTCTGTGTGTTTGTTTAAGCCTCAGCGAAGTCATATCAGACTGAAGTAATCGATACCTAAGGCGTGTCCGCCTGCTTGGTTTTCGTAGATTCCGCACGAGCCGAAGGCCACTTAATGTGGCCTTCGTGCGAGCCAGGACTTGACCGAGCGAAAACCAAGCAGGCGGACACGCCGGCGGGACAGGGAGAGATATATGGAAGAAATGCCCAAGAACTACGATCCGTCGACCAACGAGCCGGCGATCCTGCAGAAGTGGCTCGACGGCGGCTACTACAAGCGCCGTGAGGGCGTGGGCGACTGCACCGTCACCATTCCGCCTCCCAACGTGACCGGCAAGCTCCATATGGGTCACGCTACTGACGACTCCATCCAGGACGCCATCATCCGTATGGCCCGCATGCGCGGCAAGTCCACGCGCTGGGTGCTGGGCACCGATCACGCCGGCATCGCCACGCAGACCAAGGTCGACAAGAAGCTCAAGAGCGAGGGCATCAGCCGCCTGGAGATCGGTCGCGATAAGTTTGTCGACGCCTGCTGGGACTGGACCCACGAGTACGGCGGCATCATCGTCGAGCAGATCAAGCGCATGGGCTGCTCCGTCGACTTTGATAACGAGCGCTTTACCATGGACGAGGACTACGCGCAGGCCGTGCGCAAGGTCTTTTGCGACTGGTACCACGACGGTCTGATCTACCGCGGCAAGCGCATCGTGAACTGGTGCCCGCACTGCACCACGGCCATCGCCGACGACGAGGCCGAGTACGTGGACGAGGCGGGGCATCTGTGGTACCTGCGCTACCCGCTCGCCGAGCCGGTGGACGGCCTGGAGTACCTGGTCGTCGCCACCACGCGTCCCGAAACGATGCTGGGCGACACCGGCGTGGCCGTCAATCCCAAGGACGAGCGCTTCGGGCACCTCGTCGGCAAGACGGTGAAG
>USHF01000174.1 GCA_900554465.1 uncultured Collinsella sp. | reverse complement strand
TCTCGTGGGCTCGGAGATGTGTATAAGAGACAGGTGTTGTTCCCGGCGGGTATTCAGATTAGCGATGCTGCCGATGCTGCCCGCGCGCTGGAGCCTATTGCGGGTCAGTGGTCTACGGTACTGTTTGCCTCGGGCCTGGTCGCGGCGAGCTTCTTGGCTGCCTGCGTGCTGCCGGGCGTTACGTCGAGCGCTATCTGCGAGGCATTTGGCTGGGAGCGCGGTGCCGATCGCAGCTGGGACGAGGCCCCGGTCTATCGCGGCATCATTACGGCCATCATCGGCATCTCTGCCGTGCTGGTGCTTATGCCCGGCGTCGATCTGTTCCAGATTATGATGACCTCGCAGGTCATCAATGGCGTGCTGCTGCCCGTGGTTCTGGTGTTCCAGGTGGTTATTGCCGCTGACCGTCACATTATGGGCACTAACCGCAACGGCCGCGTGTGGAATGTGCTCACTTGGGCGACTATCGCCGTGATTACGGTGTTGACGGTCGTCATGTTTGTGCTGCAAGCGATGGGCTACAGCGCTTAGCGCCCACTTTTGCTTCCGAACAGGCCGTAGCGATGGACTGCGGCCTGTTTTTTGCCCGCTATAGGGCGTTAGTTATATGGCAGTGGACAAAAAATGCCAAATATGAGTACTGTTGCCTTGCCGATAGCATTTACGACCAAGAAAATAATGAACATAGTTAAGAATCTGTTTATTAAAAGCGGGTCTCCAAGTCCTAAGCCGGCCATTCTGGTCAACTGGAAGGGTCGTGCGCTACCGCATGAGCGCCATTTTGGGTGGTTTTGCCTGCTACTAAAATGGTAACAGTACTCATATTTGCCACTTTTTGTCCACGACCTCTTGGAGTCGGCTCGAAAAGAGTGATTTTGGGTTGTTTGCTGCGGGTGTGGGCTTGGAAACAACGTTCGGGGTGGCGAGGCGCCCAGAATTCGGTCGCAAGGAGGGCGTTCCTCGGCTGTGTCGGGAGTGTCCCTGGGTGCCGGCATATAAGGAACGTCCCTAACTGCCGGAGGGGGTGCCTGCCGTGGCAGGCACCCCCTCCGGATGTGGGAAGTTTGCGCTGCGGGTTACTTGTCGGTGCCCAGCTTGTGCGGCTTGAGAGCGAGCGCATTGACGAGCGCGTCGGTGGCAGACTTGACGGCTGCCGGCTGCGGATCGTTGACGTGATCTTCGGGGTGCACGGGCAGGTCCTTCTTGACGGCATCGTGGATCAAGTTGAGGTACTCAGTCACGCCAGCGGTCGATAGGTGCGTGCCATCGCCATCGAACAGGTCGTTGCGGTTGGCGCCGTATCCGTACCAGTCGATAACGCGCACGTTCTTGTAGCGCGTAGCGGCGTTGGCGATGGCCTGGTTGGTAGAGCCAACCCACGGCTGCGGGCTGCGTGTGTTCACAAACACCACAATACGCTTATCTCCTGCATCGGCCATGATGGCGTCGATCTGATCGTCGGTTACCAAGCCGTTGGTGCCCAGCGCAAAGACCACGATCTTGCCGGCAAGGTTCTGTTGGAGATAGCCCTCAAATGTCGCGCGGCCCGCATCAAACTGGCGGCCCTTTTCGGCATCGATATGGCTGTGCGGGAACACGCCGTCAAAGGTGTCCACGGCACGCAGCGACACGGAGTCACCGATCATCAGCAGGTCGTAGGATCCATCGGGGAAGCCGTCGTTGTCCTTGTCGGTGTCGTCGGCCGCCTGCTGGTCGGTGGGCGCGGTGTTCTTGGCTTCCTTGTTGAGGACTTCGGCGCCCTCGCCGCTCAGTGCGGAGGTCTCCGGCACAAAGATCAGGCCGCCCAGTGCAACGACCAACACGACAGCGCAGGTTGCGCAGACAGGGACGTGCGCGCGTGCCCAGTTGGCGGGCGTGGCGGTGCCGTCGCGGAACTCGGATACGGTGCGCTCAAAGGCGCCCTTTCTAAACGGCGTTTCGATAAAGCGATATGAGCATTCGGCCACGGTGACCACCAACAGCACCTGCAAAATGTACTGCCACCACGGTGTATCGTTGATGTTGGCGACCGGGTTCATGAGCAACAGCAGGGGATAGTGCCACAGGTAGATGCTGTACGAGCGCTTGCCAACCCACACGAGCGGCTCGGCGGACAGCGCGCGGGCAACCATTCCCTGGGGCTGCACGCAGGCCGCGATGACCATGAGCGTGAGGACCGAGCACAGCAGCGTGCCGCCGCGATACTGGAACGCGGTGTAGCCGTTGGTGAGCGCGACCATGGCGGCAAGGCCAACCAGACCCACGACGCCCAACACATCGATGGATGTGGGCGAGGACCAAAAGCGCACGAGGGCGCTCGGCTGTGCCGGGGCGGTCTCGGCTGATTCGTCGGCCTTCTCGCTAGGTTTGCCCTCGGCGTTCTTGTCGTGCTTGGCGGCGCCAGCCAGGCGATTGAGCCCCAAACGATGAGCGAGACGCACTGGCGCCAGGTCGCGATCGGGGATAAAGGCCATCCAGGCACCCAGCAGTAGCGAGAACACGCGGGTGTCGGTGCCGTAGTACACGCGGCTGGGGTCGGCGGCAGGGTTGTAAAGCACCATCATGGCGAGGGCAGATACCGCGGCAAGGGCCAGAACCAAGCGGCGCGTGTTGGGCTTGCTCACATGCATGGATACCATGGCAAACAGCAGTGGCGGCCAAATCAGGTAGAACTGTTCCTCGATGGCAAGCGACCAAAAGTGCGTGAGCGGCGAGGGGTCGCCCAGAGCATTGAAGTACGAGACGTTTTGGGCAATCTGCCACCAGTTGTTGAAGAACAGCAACGACGGCAGGATGTCGGGGCGCATCTTGGTGAGCATCACGTGGTTAAAGATGGTGCACAGCGCGCAGGTCACGAACACTACCGTTACCACGGCGGGGACCAGGCGACGGATGCGGCGAATCCAGAAGCTCTTGAGGTCGATGCGGCCGGTCTTAGCGACTTCGTTGAGTAGCAGGCGTGTGATCAGATAGCCCGAAAGCACAAAGAAGATCGTGACGCCGAGCAGACCGCCCTGCGCCCACGTGAGGTTGAGGTGATAGAGCACCACCGCGACGACGGCAAGCGTGCGTAGGCCGTCAAGGGCAGGGATGTAGCGGGACTTGGGGCGAGCAGGCGTCTGCTCCGCGGCGGGAGTGTTGGCGCGGCCCGCGTTGTTGGTAGAAGCGCGATGAGGGCTTGCGGTGCGTCGCGGCTCGTCGGTACGGCGTTCGCTCTTCACGCGTTCGTGCGGCGCCGGCTCGTTGCCTGTGCGGCGTCGACCGCGCGAGCCCGATTGCGAGAATTGTTCCATAAAACATCATCCAATGACGAGAATAATCAGCACGTATTTATTGTAGCTGCCTGCTCCTGTGAATGCTTGCTGCTGGCGCAAGCTCAAGCGTGCGTCCACATCAAAGTGAACTAAAGTTATAGGGGGTGCGAGGGCGCACAATCGATGGTCGACGGTGGGCATAAGGCCCGCAGATGAGGAGGTTTCCATGGCAGATCGCGACATCATTGCGGTGTTCGGCAGCATGAACATGGACCCTGTCTCTTATACACATCTCC
>USHF01000173.1 GCA_900554465.1 uncultured Collinsella sp. | reverse complement strand
GCGCATGTCTCGTGGGCTCGGAGATGTGTATAAGAGACAGTTTTTGCGTTATATACAAGCTGTCCCTTGTGAACGGGCCCTTCTTTTGACTCTCTTACTGTTTGGCTGTTTTTTGAACTGTCGCTTTGTATTTGCGCGATAATATCTCGCATTGACGTTAGGGAGGGCTTGATGTTTACCGTTTTTGTTTTGGGCAATATTGCTTCGGGTAAATCGACTGCCTGCCGCTATCTGGAATCTCGCGGAGCCCTGCTTATCGATTTAGACGTTCTTGCCAAATCGCTGTACGTGCCGGGGTCGGATATCGTCAATGCTCTTGCTGAAGAGTTTGGCTGGGATATTTTGGACGAGGAGGGCGGCGTTCGAAGTAACATCCTCGCTTCTCGAGCTTTTGCCTCTCCTGATGCGGTTGCAAGGCTCAATAGCATTGTGCACCCCGTTCTCATTGAGCAGCTTTCGCTGAGGATTCTCGATCCTGTCTGCTGTACGGTTTCGACTCCTCGCTATCCCTTTGCGGCGGTCGAAGTATCTGCTCCAGCTGGCTTTGAGGACGCCTTTGGCCTTGCGGATGAAATTATGGTTGTTAGCGCTCCTTTGGAGGTCCGTCGCGAACGCGCTATTCACCGTGGTATGGAGGCATCCGATTTTGATGCTCGCTGTGCTTGCCAGCCCGATGAGTCTTCGCTTTGCAGTCTAGCCACTACCGTGATTGATAACGCGGCGGGCGATAGCTCGCTCTTTGTACAACTGGACGCATGGCTTGCCCGCCATGGCCTTATGGACGCTACGGATAAGGGGACGACAGATGCCTAAGACGCGCTTCTTTACGTGGTATCGCCTTGTGCCCCTGACTGCCGTTTTCGTCTTTGGCCTTATCTCGCTCGTTTACTCGTGTGCTCCCGCCGCTTTCTTTAAACCGTTCTATCCGATTGACTATGAGGCGTATGTAAAGCAGTCCAGCATTTCGCATAATCTCGATCCGTATCTGGTATGTGCCGTCATCAAGTCGGAATCAAACTGGGATCCCGAGGCGGAATCAAACCAGGGCGCCCAAGGTCTCATGCAACTTATGCCCGAAACCGCTCAGGATATGATCGCCAAGGGCCTTGTCGACGGGGACGAGTATTCTGCCGATAACCTGAATGACCCCGCTTCGAATATTGAATTTGGGTGCGCATATCTCTCGTACCTGCTGACATATTTCAATGGCTCGACGGATAGCGCTATTGCTGCTTACAATGCCGGAATGGGCAATGTCGATGGGTGGGCGCAGCAAAACACATCGCTCCATAACGCGATTACCTTCCCCGAGACGCAAGCTTATTTGATTCGTGTCAATAATGCCTGGGTTCGCTATAAGACCCTCTATCCCGACCGGTTCGTATAGGACTATGCCTGCCGCCTGCGTATACTGCAGATGTATGAGTTAGGAGTATCCATGGCGGATTTTGAAGTTGAGCGTGTTGGCGGAGAGCTCAAACGCTTTGGCGTTGAGGGCTCTGAGGTGCCGTTTGAGGTCGTGTCTCCCTATGAGCCTGCAGGTTCCCAGCCAAAGGCCATTGAGTCGCTTGTGCAGGGTGTGAGGGACGGAGACCGCTATCAGGTTTTGCTGGGCGTAACCGGCTCGGGCAAGACCTTTACCATGGCCAAGACCATCGAAGCTCTCGGTAAGCCAACGCTGGTCATGGCCCCCAACAAAACCCTCGCCGCCCAGCTCGCGAGCGAGCTCAAAGAATTCTTTCCCAACAACGCCGTGGTCTACTTCGTCTCGTACTACGACTACTATCAGCCCGAGGCATATGTACCGCAGAGTGATACGTATATCGAGAAAGACTCCTCGATTAACGAGGAGGTCGAGATGCTGCGCCATCAGGCGACGGCATCGCTGCTTTCTCGACGGGATGTGATTGTCGTCGCATCGGTCTCGTGCATCTATGGCATCGGTTCTCCCGAGGACTATGCGGGCCTGGCGCCGAACGTCGATAAGAAGGTGCCGCTCGAGCGCGACGACTTCATCCATGCGCTCATTGACATTCAATACGACCGCAATGACTATGACCTGGCACGTGGCACCTTCCGCGTGCGCGGCGATGTTGTCGACGTATATCCGCCCTATGCCGAGCATCCGTTGCGCTTTGAGTTCTTTGGCGACGAGGTCGAGCTGATTGCCGAGATCGATGAGGTCACCGGCGAAATGCTACGTGAGTACGAAGCGATTCCCGTGTGGCCGGCTTCGCACTACGTGACCGAGAAGCCAAAGGTCAAGGCGGCCCTGAAATCAATCAGCGAAGAGTGCGAGAAGCGCGTGGCGGAGCTCAAGGCGACCGACAAGTTGCTCGAGGCGCAACGTCTGCAGCAGCGGACCGATTATGACCTCGAGATGCTCGAGACGATGGGCTTTTGCAACGGCATCGAAAACTACTCGCGCCATCTGGATGGACGTAAGCCGGGTGAACCGCCGTTTACCTTGATTGACTACTTCCCCAAGGATATGCTTTGCATCATCGACGAGAGCCATGTGACGGTGCCGCAGATTCGCGGTATGCACGAAGGCGACCGTTCGCGCAAAGTTACGCTTGTTGAGCATGGTTTTCGTCTTCCGTCGGCGCTCGATAACCGCCCGCTTCGTTTCGATGAGTTTGAGGCGAGGATTCCGCAGTTCATTTACGTCTCGGCCACGCCAGGCGACTATGAGTTGCGTGTGAGTCAAAACGATGTTGAACAGATCATTCGACCGACCGGCCTGCTCGATCCCAAAATCGACGTTCGTCCGGTCCGAGGCCAGATTGACGATCTTGAGGACGAGATTCGCGAGCGCGTGGCCCGTAAGGAGCGCGTGCTGGTGACCACGCTGACCAAGCGCATGGCCGAGGATCTGACCGATCACCTGCTCGATGCCGGCATTAAGGTCAACTACATGCACTCCGATACAGCGACGATGGACCGTGTCGAGATCCTGCGAACGCTGCGCGAGGGAAAGATTGATGTTCTCGTTGGCATCAACCTGCTCCGCGAGGGTCTGGATCTCCCCGAGGTCTCGCTGGTGGCAATTCTCGACGCTGACAAGGAAGGCTTCTTGCGCAATCGCCGTTCGTTGATTCAGACGATTGGCCGTGCGGCCCGTAATGCCGACGGCGAGGTCATCATGTATGCAGACGTTGTGACCGATTCGATGAAAGAAGCCATCGAGGAGACGCAGCGCCGTCGCGAGATTCAGATGGCATATAACGAAGAGCATGGCATTGTGCCCAAGACGGTCCGCAAGGCCATTAACGACATTTCGAGCTTTATTGCCGAGGCCGAAAAGACTGTGGGTTCCAAGGGGCGCTCGAAGGGCGACTCCCTTGGCCATGGCGCATTCTATACGCCCGATGAGTCGGGCGAGGGCGGCGTGCCGGAAACGGTGGCACCCGAGCAGACACTTGCGGAGCAGTTGGAAGAACTGCCGCATGACGAGCTTGTGCGGATCGTCGAAACCATGGAAGAGGATATGCGCAACGCTTCTGCCGCCATGGACTTTGAGGAGGCGGCGCGCCTGCGCGATGCTGTCGTTCAG
>USHF01000172.1 GCA_900554465.1 uncultured Collinsella sp. | reverse complement strand
AGGAGTCGTCGGCAGCGTCAGATGTGTATAAGAGACAGTCATAAAGCCAAGCGAGAATGAAATGAGGGCGGCAAACGAAAGGAACGTGGCAGGGCCGGCAGCAGCAGCCTGTGAGGACATAACGCTAATACCCACGATCGAAGAGGACTGATCGAGAATCTCCATCGTATGCTGCGGCTGGAGCAGGCGCATCACGCCCTCCGCTGTCTGCACAACATAGGAGAACGACAGACGAGCCGACGTGATGGGGTCTAAACGGACCACCTGCGTAGAGGCATACACACCTAGGCGATCGTCCTCTTTGAGCGCAACCGTGGTCGAATGCTGCTTGCCGTCACGCTCGTACTCAATGGCGATATCGTCCTTACCGGCAGCCTTGCCGATGGCATCGTAAACGTCCATCCAGGTAGAGCACGATACACCGTCGACCGAAAGAATCGCGTCGCCGCCCTCGATACCCGCCTTGGCGGCAATAGACCCCTCGTCAACCTGACCGATCACATTGGTATCCACCGGCACGGTGACACCTGCGATGGAATAGATGCTCATAAGGAGCAAAAAACCCGTCAGGATATTGACGATAATGCCCGCAAGCAGCATAAAGGCACGCTTGAGAAAGCCTTGGCCAAGATAGGTGTGCGAGCGCTCGCGCGCAAGGAACTCGGCCTCGCCGCACGGCAGCTCCCACACATCGCCCTCGGCAGTCGCATGTTCGCGATCGAAACGGCGACCATCAAAGGTGGTATAGCCTGCCTTGTCTCGCGGCAACGTCTGATATTTGGTGGGATAGTAGCTCGGCGAGGGCTTCTCCCCTTCCTCATACCAGGGCGCGATGGAGCCCCAGCCCAGCAAAAGGGCGCATGCCTCGAGCACATCCTCCTCGGAAAGCTCGAGCTCGACAGCAAGGTCGGCCACGGTCACGCGACCATGACGATAGATAGCCGCGAGCACGCGGTCGGCGCACGAAACATCGGTCGGATCCATACCGCAGATGGCAGCGTAGCCACCCAGCAGCAGCGGGGTCACGCCAAACTTGGTTCCAATGCGACGCGACGTGTAATGGATGTCAAAGCGGCACGGCAGACCCAAAAAGAACTCGGTCACACGGACGCCGCAGGCACGCGCCGCCAAAAAGTGGCCGCCCTCGTGCAAAAACACGAGGACGGAAAGCATCAGCAGGCCCCAAAAGACCGATGAGAGAACGCTCAGAACAGTATCCATAAAACGAAAAAGCAATCCTTATGGGTTAGGAACGGGTTGCGGCGAGCACCTGCGCAGCCTTTTCACGCGCCCACGCATCGATGTCGCGAAGCAGCTCAAACGAATCGACCACCTGCATATCGTGGGCGTCCATGCAGGATTCCACAATGCGATCGATATCGGTAAAGCTGCAGCCATCGTGCAGGAAGGCATCGACGGCGACCTCGTTGGCGGCATTGAGCACGCACGGCATGGTGCCACCCGTCTTGCCGGCACGCTCGGCCAGTGCCAGACAGCGGAAGGTATCCATGTCGGCAGCATCAAACGTGAGCTGCCCCAGCTCGCGGAAATCGATACGAGGCGCCGGAGTATCCCAACGCTCGGGATACGAGAACGCGAACTGGATGGGAATACGCATGTCGGATGCACCGAGATGCGCCATCACGGAGCCGTCGGCGAACTCGACCATAGAGTGAATCTTGGACTGACGCTGCACGACCACGTTAATGAAATCGAGGTCGCAGTTAAACAGATGCATGGCCTCAATGCGCTCCAGGCCCTTGTTCATGAGGGTGGCGGAGTCAATGGTGATCTTGGCACCCATGGCCCACGTGGGATGCGCGAGGGCATCGGCACGCGTCACGCGATCGAGCTCGTCGCGCGTGCGGCCAAAGAACGGACCGCCCGAGCAGGTGAGCCAAATGCAGTGGGCCTCGCGCGGGTTCTCCCCCAGATAGCACTGGTAGATGGCGGAATGCTCAGAGTCGACCGGAATAAGCTGGCCCGGTTGCGCCAACGGCATAAGCAAGTCGCCACCGACGACGAGGGACTCCTTGTTGGCAAGGGCAAGGCGCTTATTCGAGGTCAAGGCCGCATGGCTCGCCTCGAGACCGGCGGCGCCCACAATAGCGACGAGCACGCAGTCGACATCGTCGCGACGCGCGAGCTCGCAAACCGCCTGCGCGCCAACGCCGAGCTGTGTGCCCTCGGGCAACTCCTGCAGCACGGCGTCATCGCCATGAGCGACATCGGCAACGGCAACCGCCGGAACCGAGAACTCGCGGGCAGCGGCAACGAGCTCCGAGGTGCTGGAATTAACGGACAGCGCCGTCACCTGCAGGCGATCGGCATGCTGGCGGCACACATCGAGCGCCTGGGTGCCGATAGAGCCCGTACAACCCAGGATGGCAACGCGAAGGCGTCCATCGGGGCCATACGTCGTCTGGAAGGACATTACAGCACGCCTCCGATCATCAGCAACAGCTGTGCGGTGATGCAACCGAAGATAAGCGAATCGCTACGATCGAGCATTCCGCCGTGGCCCGGGATAAGGTTGCCGGAATCCTTGACGCCCACACCGCGCTTGATGCGCGACTCGATAAGGTCGCCGATAACGCCCAGAATGGACACGACCACGCCGCACAGCAGCGCATAGGGCAGGCTGAGCTTGTAGAAGTGCGTCGCCCACAGGATGAGCCAAATCAAAACCGAGCCCAAGATGCCGCCGGCAAACCCCTCCCAGCTCTTTTTGGGGGAGATCTTGGGAACCATCTTGTGCTTGCCGATACGGCTACCCACGATGTAGGCAAACGAATCGGAGACCCAAAGGGACGCGCAAACGCCCACTGAAAGCAGGGCGCCGGCAAAACCGGGCACGGCATCGCGCAGCAGCACGATAGCCGACAGCATAAAGCCAGTGTAGATGGGACCCATGAGCGTCACGGCCACATCAGAGATGCGGGTACGCGGCGACCAGACATACCAAATGCCCACAGCGAGCATCAAGGCAAAAAGCAGGGCATTCAGCAACATCGAATCGCGCAACGCCGACAGCGGAAAGAGTACGGCGGCAGCGATACCCATGCGCTCGTTAGCCATCTTGCCATCGAGCCTTGTCATACGGAAAAACTCATAGCAGCACAGACCGCTCATGACAGAAACAAAGATGGCCGTGGGCACGATACCCAAAACCAGGCACAGGATAAAGACAACGGCGTAGACGATACCGGCGGCGGCACGGGTAATAAAGCCCGCCAGCCACGAACCGGTGCCGCTCTTCGCTGCAGGCGCTCCCGCAGTGGCAGCCTTGCGCGCAGGCGCCGCGGAAACTGGCGTCTTGGGAGCAGATGCCTTGGGACGATCGGACACGATTAAGCCTCCTCGGTCTTGCTCAGTCCACCAAACCTACGGTCACGGCCCTGATAGGCCAAAATGGCGTCGACAAGGCCCCAACGATCAAAGTCGGGCCAATAGGTATCGGTGACGTAGAATTCGGAATAAGCCACCTGCCACAGCAGATAGTTCGAAAGGCGCAGCTCACCAGAGGTGCGAATCACAAGTTCGGGATCGGGAAGACCGGCGGTATAGAGGTGGGAAGCCACCATGTCTGTCTCTTATACACATCTCCGAGCCCACGAGACATGCGCAG
>USHF01000171.1 GCA_900554465.1 uncultured Collinsella sp. | reverse complement strand
GGGCTCGGAGATGTGTATAAGAGACAGCTCGTCCAGTCCGGCAAGTACACCGGCATGCGCGGCGGTAAGCACTCCGAGGGCGAGGCTGCGATCGTGGCCGACCTCGAGGCCATGGGCTGCGGTCGTCGCAAGGTCGAGTTCCGTCTGCGCGACTGGCTCATTTCCCGTCAGCGCTATTGGGGCAACCCCATCCCGGCCATCCACTGCGAGCACTGCGGTATCGTGCCCGTGCCCGAGGATCAGCTGCCGGTGACGCTGCCCGAGAACCTGGACCTGGGCGCCGGCGAAACCCTTGCCGAGTGCAAGGACTTCTACGAGACCACCTGCCCGGTCTGCGGCCGCCCGGCCAAGCGCGAGACCGATACCATGGATACCTTTACCTGCTCCAGCTGGTATTACCTGCGCTATACCGACCCGCACAACACCGAGCTGCCCTTCTCCCGCGAGGCGGCAGACCGTTGGATGCCCGTCGATAACTACATCGGCGGCATCGAGCACGCTATTCTGCACCTGCTCTACAGCCGCTTCTTTACCAAGGCCCTGCGCGACCTGGGCCTGCTGAGCGTGGACGAGCCCTTCACCAACCTGCTGTGCCAGGGCATGGTCAAGGACGAGAACGGCGACACCATGTCCAAGTCCAAGGGCAATGTCGTGCCCCCGAGCTCGGTCATCGAGCCCTACGGTGCCGACACCATGCGTTTGGCGATCCTGTTTATCGCCCCGCCCGAGAAGGACTTCGACTGGGATCCCAAGGCCGTCGAGGGCGCCAACCGCTTTATCAAGCGCGCCTGGCGTATCGTTTGGCAGCTCGTCCAGTCCGGTGACGCCAACGTGGCCTTCGACAAGTCCGCGCTCGACGAGGTTGCGATGAAGCTCTATCGCGAGCGTCACCGCACCATCGCCAAGTGCACTGAGGACTTCGACCGCGGCCAGTTCAACACCGCGATCTCGGCCGTCATGGAGCTCGTCAACGCGGCGAGCGCCTACCTCAACGCCACCGAGGGTACCGCCCGCGACAAGGCGCTGTGCTACGGCGTGGCCAAGGACATCGTGAGCGTCCTTGCCCCCATCTGCCCGTTCTGGGCCGACGAGCTGTGGCACGAGGCGCTCGGCTGCGAGGGCAACGCCTACACCGCCGCCTGGCCCGATTTCGACCTGGCCGAGTCCGTTGAGGACACGGTGCAGATCGTGGTCCAGGTGCTCGGCAAGGTCCGCGGCCGCGTCGACGTTGCCCGCGATGCCTCCAATGAGGATATGCAGGCTGCCGCCGAGGCCGCCGTCGCCAAGTGGCTCGACGGCAAGACGGTCGTCAAGGCCATCTGCGTGCCCGGTAAGCTGGTCAACTTGGTGGTCAAGTAAGCGCTGCGCGCAAAGCTGACATGCAATAAACGAGGGACGGTCCGGTTGGGTCGTCCCTCGTTTTGCATGTATCTGCCTAGTTGCCTTCGGCCAATTGTCCTATTCTTGTGGAGAAGCTGTGCGCACGCTGACCTGCAGATTCGTACTGTGCTTGCACGTTTCCGCAGCTATTGGTATAGTTTGCTTGCAAATGAAGTTGTAATTGAAAGAAGTGGGGTTTCGGCCCCGCTTCTTTTTTGTATGGATGGAGGTGCCGCAATGGTCAAGACCAAGACCGAGCAGGCGATCATCGACGCGCTCGAGGCCGTCGCTCCCCAGCACGATGTCGACATCGTCGACGTCGAGCTCGTGGGTGCCACCAAGGCCCCCTGCGTGCGCGTGCGTATCGAGGGTGCCGAGGGTCAGAGCCTGTCGCTCAACGACGTCACGGCCAACACCAAATGGGTCGGCGATGTGATTGAGGAGCTCGACCCCATCTCTTCGAGCTATACGCTCGAGGTGTCGAGCCCGGGCATGGCGCGCCCGCTACGCCGCCCGTGCGACTTTGCCCGCTTTGTGGGCGAGAACTGTGAGCTCACCTCCACCGCCACCGAGGGCCGTCGCAAGTACGCCGGCAAGATTGCCGCCGCTACCGAGACGAACGTGACCCTCGAGCTCGAGGGCGGCGAGTCCGTTACCCTCGATTTCTCTGATGTTAAAAAGTGCAAGTTGAAGCCCACCTACGACTTCAAGCCCGCGAAGGAAGGAAAGTAAGATGGCAGCATCCGACATGATGTCCGCCCTGATGGAGCTTTGCCAGGAGAAGCACATCGACCAGCTCTACCTGATCGACCGCCTGGAGCAGTCGCTCGCCAAGAGCTATGCCGAGATCCTGCATCTTGAGTGGGGCGCCAAGGTGACCATCGACCGCACCACCGGCAAGATCTACGTCTACCGCCTGGAGCCGATCGACGATTCCATGGACGAGGAGGGCAACTTCACCGAGTTCGAGGAGATCGACGTCACCCCCAAGAACACGAGCCGCATCGCCGCCCAGCACGCCAAGGCCGAGATCAACGCCATCGTGCGCAACTCCGCCCGCGAGCAGATCTACGAGGAGTTCTCCGGCCGCATCGGTGACCTCATCAGCGGTACCGTGCTGCAGTCCACGCCCGACTTCACGATCGTCAAGATTCGCGAGGGCGTTGAGGCCGAACTGCCGCACTTCGACCAGCGCCGTTACGAGAACGAGCGCAACGAGCGCCCGATGGGCGAGCGCTACCTGCACAACCAGCACATCAAGGCCGTGATCATCGACGTTCGCGACCCCAACTCCAACCTGCAGCCGGTTCGTGGCGAGCACAGCCGTCCGCCGATTGTCATCTCCCGTACCCACCCCGAGCTCATGCGTCGTCTGTTTGAGCAGGAGGTGCCCGAGATCTATGAGGGCACCGTCCAGATCAAGTCGATCGCCCGCGAGCCCGGCCAGCGCTCCAAGGTCGCCGTCCACTCGCTCGATGACCGTCTGGATCCCGTGGGCGCCTGCGTCGGCCCCAAGGGCAGCCGTGTTCGCGCTGTCGTGGGCGAGCTCCGTGGCGAGCGCGTCGACGTCATCCTGTGGGATGCCGATCCTGCCGTCTACGTCGCCAACGCCCTGTCGCCCGCCAAGGTCACTCGCGTCCTCATTGACGAGGAGAAGGCCTACGCCGGCGTCATCGTGCCCGACGACCAGCTGTCCCTCGCCATCGGCAAGGAGGGCCAGAACGCCCGCCTCGCCGCGCGCCTGACCGGCTGGCACATCGACATTAAGTCCGAGACCCTTGCCGCCGACATCCTCAAGAACGTTCCCGTTCACGAGGAGCCCGCCGCCGACCTGATCGGTGACGAGGAGGACGAGGACTTCCGCCGCTGCGAGTACGTGTCCGAGGAAGGCATCCAGTGCCGCAACCAGGCTCGTCCCGGCTCCCGTTTCTGCGGTGTCCACGACACCGACGCCTTCGATGATGCGGAGGACCTGATCTAGCGCGCGGTCGCGCCGGGTGGGTCCTGGCGCGTCTCTCACGCTCGTTCAGTCTCTAGGCACCCAAGGTGCCAGAAAGGGTAGGTGAAGTCATATGGCAAAAGTCCGTGTGTCCACCCTGGCCAAAGAGTTCGGCATGACCTCCAAGGAACTGATGGGTCATCTCGCCGATATGAAGATTCCCGCTAAGTCCGCTTCCTCCACCTTGGAGGACGCCTATGTCGCCATGGCTGTCTCTTATACACATCTCCGAGCCCACGAGACATGCGC
>USHF01000170.1 GCA_900554465.1 uncultured Collinsella sp. | reverse complement strand
ATATTGCAGATGCACTCGATGTAGAACTCGCGACAGAGCGGATAGGGACTCCTCAGCAAAAAGTCGTAATCGCCGGCCAGGATCTGCTCAAACTCACCGCGCGTGAGCGGCGCGTCCTCCTTATAGATCCAGCTGCCGTACTTCTTTTTGCGCTCGAGCTTAATCACCTTGTCGCTGCCGTTATAGATGCGCACGCGATACTTTTTGCGCATCAGGATACCGGCGTCTTTTTCCTCGTAGGCCGAGTTGCAGTAGTCGTCAAAGTACAGGCTGCGAATGGTGTAACCGCCCGCCCGCGCATGCTTGTCCAGCTTAAACACCGGCGCCATGCGGCAGGCCAGCGCAGCGTGCTCGCCCTCGTTGATGAGGTACTTGAGCTCATGGCGATAACGCTCCTGCGTGGTGCGCACGGGAGGTGCCGCCAGGCGCTCGAGAAGCGCGCTAGCCCTCCTCATACGTGTCCTCCACGACCCTACCGCCGTCTTGCACGTAAAAACACTTCATGCCGTACTGTTTGCCGCCGTCGGTCACATAGTAGTCAAACGCATCTTGCGTATAGCCGTCGGAGTTGGTGGCGCGCACGCGCACAAAATACTGGCCGGCATCGGGCGCATCGCACGTTACCTCCGGCAGCAGCACATCCTCGGCCTTAAAGACCACGTCGCTTATGGCATAGTCGCGCGCAAGCTCCACGGTATAGCGAATATCGCGCGCCTTAAAGTCGTAGGACGCATCCCAGTTGATGCGCAGCTTACCGTTATCGATCTGTGGCACGCCAATGTAGAACGGCATGGGTTTTTTAAAGCTCTCGCGGTAGCTCTTATAGTTCTCCTCGATCTCGGTCGGAATCGCCGCGGCGATTTGCTCGTATTGGTCCTTGGTGACAGGCAGATTGTCGATATCGGGCGAAGCAAAGACGGGGGATTCAGTCACCACGCGGTAGTGCTTGATCATCTTGGTCAGGCGAGTCTCGGTCAAATACGAGCGCAAGTCCTTGACGGCACGGTCGAGTTCGCTGCGGAACGACTTGCTGCGCAACGCGCGGTTAAACAGCACGTTGCCCCAGTAGTTACTTGCGCCGCGCTCCCAGCTCGCGTAGTCCGAGAACCCCGTCAGGCTCAGCTCAAGCTTACGCAGCATGCCGTCGTTATCCCAATCCAGGATGTACCAGACCTTGGAGTTAAGCGGGCTGTACAGATAGCAGTTGCGGTTCTGCGTATCGCAGTTGCCCGTCAGGATCTGAAACGCCAACCAATAGACCAGGTTCTCGGTATCAAAGTAGATGTCGAGCACGTCATCGATCTTTTGCGATTCGTCGTTGAGCGCATCGAGCATCTCGATGAGCTTGGTGTGGTCCGTATCGCCCTTAATCTCGAGCATGCCCTCAAAGTTTGCCTGGTTATAGTCGGGATCATCGGCAAGCTTAATGGTGTCCTCGTAGCGATGGAAATCAAAGCTGTTCACCTTGTACAGGTGTCCGCTCTTATCCAAGCCGTGCGCCTTAAGCGCCGTCTTGTTGAGCTGCTCCACCTGCGTAAACAGGCCGTAGTCCTCAAAGGTATCGTTGGACTTTTCGGTCTGGTCGCACACCCACAGATGCACAAACTGCGTGCGCAGGCCCATCATCTGAGGAATTCCGCGGATAAGGTCATAGGCCATCTTGTTGCGAAAACGCATACCCTCGCCCATGTGCTTGTTGAGCGCAATCGCGCGCTGCTGGCGCCAGGTACCTTTTCCTTTTTTGAGCTCCACCTTGTAATTCTTTTGCGAGTTCATGCTCGATGTCTGACCGCGCACCTGCACGGTGGCATTGGGCGCTTCCTCGCCATAGCCAACCTCGCCGGCCACCGGGCCGTCTTCGTCGCCCGGCTGCAGCAGGCCCATAACCTGATAGCGCGTCACGCCCATGTCGGCATAGTCATACACCGAGTACGTATTGATCTCGGCCCAGCTGTGGTCGGTGTTCTCGGAGCTGTTACCGCGCGAGACCGTCAGGTACATGGTCACAATGCCCGAGTCGTCGTAGACCTCGTACAGCTCGTCCTTATCGCGCAGGTGCTTGGACTGGTCGGAGGCCTCGGCCTTTTTAATCTTGCCCTGCTTTTTGACCTTTTTGGTCGAGGATTCGTCCTGAGACGAGCAGCCCGAAAGCAACAGCGCGCCGGCAGCCGCCTCGATCAGGCAGCGGCGAGACATCAACTTATCGATCATCAGAACCTCCCCAATGTTTTTGGTACAGGCGAACCACCATACGTTCAAACGCACTGCGCGGCTCACCGCCCACGCGCTTGTCCTCGTAGCGTTGCTCAACACGGTCGAGCACCCGACCAAGTTCGGTAAACCAGCCCGTTTTGTCAGTAGCCACAATGGGCTGCTGGCTCAGGATACGATACGGCAAGTTGGCGGTATAGGTATCGAGCCGCAGCAGCGCCACGATAAAAAACACCGCTGCACCCAACAAAAAGCCAAAGCCGTAAAACTGCTGCGGCAAGAGCAGAGAAACGGCAGTCGCCAGCCCGGCCACACCGGCAAACAGTCCCGAAGCCAGCACGGCCCCCTTGTAGTCGGTAAAGTACAGCAAGATCAGCAGGATCGTGTTGCCCACGGCATACAGGCCATAGCCCACGCATAACGTGCGGAAATACCCGTGCATCAGGTTGTTAAAGCCCAACGGTAGGGCCGACAGCACCGTGGTCTCGAGCGAGATGACCGCCGCCGTCACAAACAGTTGCTTGAGCGCACAAAAACGCAGTTCTCGGTTGAGCGTGGCAAGCATTTCCTCCTCGGCCACCACAATGTCGCCCACCACGCCACCGTCGTTGAACAGGCTGTAGTAGTCGCGGTAGCGCGGATAAAAGTTGACCTCGACCGAGACCACAAAGTTGACGGACGTGACCAGGATCGTCAAAAACGCGATGAGCGCCGGCACATCGTGGTAGGGCGCACCATAAAACAAGCCCTTGACCTGCACACCAATGGGACCGGCCCATATTATCACCAAGTGCGCAAAGAGGCCCAGGTTGGTAAACAAGCCCGTGAGCGCCAACGGCATAAACTGATCAAGCCACCGTAAATAGAGCCAGGGGCTGCGATCGCTCTGCGGAAAATACCGGTACAGCAGCACCACGTCCCAGGCGAGCATGACGCCGTAGCCCAGGGCAATTGACGCCAACAGGCCCTCGACCGGCGGCAGCCCCAGTGCCAGCGCGGCCAGGGCGCACAAGCACGCCACGCCAATGGCGGCCGCAAAGCTGCACAGAATGCCACGGTAATCCTTGATGGCCGTGAGGTAGCTCATGCCGTTCCAGTTGACAATCATAATGTTGAACAGCCACAGGCACAGCAGACCCTGCAGCAGTGTGACGCCCGAGAACAGCAGAAAGACACCGTAGAGCACCGTGCCCGCAACGAGCATGATAGCGTTGGAGCCCCAAAACGAAGGCAGAATCTCGTCCTCGCGCTCGGCAAACAGCATATCGGCCAAAAAGCGCGTGACCGGCATAGAGAAAAAACTCGTGAGCAAAAGCGAGGCCAGCAGTGTGTAGGTCACCATACACACCAGCAGATCCTGGTTGGCACGGCCCACACCCCACAGACCTGTCTCTTATACACATCTGACGCTGCCGAC
>USHF01000169.1 GCA_900554465.1 uncultured Collinsella sp. | reverse complement strand
GAGATCTGCGCATGTCTCGTGGGCTCGGAGATGTGTATAAGAGACAGTGCCTGTGCGGCACGCTGGCTTTTACCGTTGATATGGTTCCGGCGAACAACGTTCTATCGTTTGGCAGCGTGAAGGTACGAGTCTGCGAATACACCCTCAACGAGCAGGGCGAGGAGATTCCGTTTGAGCCCAACGAGCACGGGGACTATCCCGACACCAAGGCCGTGGGCTCTGACATCAGCCGCATTGTGCGCGTGGAGAACGTCGGCGCGCAGCCTGAGTACGTTCGCGCGCGTCTGCGCATGACGTCGGTGGCGCCCGACGGTTCGAGCGCGGATGCTTCGGGCAACGTTGCCTTTAACGTGAACGCGGGCGAGGGGTTCCCGTGGATCGATGGCGGCGATGGGTGGTACTACTACCGTGGATTGGCCGGGCGTGGTGGCATGCTCGACCCCGGCGCCATGACGGAAAGCCTCATGGACTCGCTGCGCTTTGTGGGCGACTACCACGATGCCGCGCGCGGCGGCTCATTCAGGCTCGATATCGATGTTCAGGCCGTGCAGGCCAAAAACCAGCAGACGAGCGATACCGTCCTCGACGTACTTGACGTCGTGGGTTGGCCGGAGGCGAACTAGCCTATGAAGATCAAGAATATGAACCGGGGTATGCTTAGCAGGCTGGTTGCCGTCGCGGCGATTGTCCTTTGCTGCGTTATGGCACTGCCGACGGCGGTGCATGCCGAGGACGTGCCCGAGAACAAAAACGAATTCCATATCACAAACAGGAACGACTTCCTGGCGTGCGTCGCGCTGTCGCGTCAACGCGACACGTCGCAGTGGCGCGTCTATCTCGATAACGATATCGTTCTTAACGATGATGATATGAACGCCATTGTTGCGGATACGGTCAAGCACCTCTCCTTTGGCAACAAGGAGCATCCCTTTAAGGGCGTCTTTGACGGTCAGAACCATACCGTGAAGGGCCTGAACTACGAGAATAAGGTCTTGGACCCCGAGCGCGACACGGGCTTCTTTGCCGAGACCGACAGCGCCACCATCAAGAACTTCCTTGTCGAGGACGCCAACATCTGGGCGGACTTCCGCGGCGGCATCATCGTGGGCAAGGCCGTCAACACCAGCTTCGAAAACGTCATGGTCATGGAGAGCACCCTGCACGTTACGTGCGCCAACAACATGCTTAACGTTATCACGAACGCTGGTTTCGAAGGCGGCATGATCGCAGGCGAGCTGGAGGACTGCAACCTGTACAACTGCGAGGTACGCGGCGGTCGAGCCGTCCATAACACCACTGCAGGTGTGCAGGCGATCGGCGGCGAGGGCCTGTACATGGCGGCGTTTGCCGGCTACGTCAAGAACTCGACCATCGAGTACTGCCGCGTTACGCCTAAGCGCAACGATGATGGCTCGATTGCCGAGAAGGGCATGACAGACGTCACCAATAAATACGATGTGGCCGTTGGCGCCCTGGGCGGCAACAACGTGTACGCCTCGGGCTTTGTGGGCTGCATGGCAGGTGACGCCAAGATCATCGACTGCTTCTCGACGGCCCAGTGCTACAGCTATGCCGCGTCGTACGTGGGCGTTGTCGCCGTGACGCGCGCGTGGACGGGTGGCCTGGCGGGTCGTATTTTAACCAAAGAAGGCAATGAGCTCGTCCGCAGCCACTTTGCAGGTGACCTGAGCTCGCGTCAATACAACCCCATCGCCGTGATCCCCATCATCCAAAACGACGTGAACTTGGGCGGTATTGCTGCGCGCGCCAACAAGGGCGACGCCACGGTCACCGAGTGCTACTTTAAGCCGAGCGTGAGCCTAAACGGCAGCAGCCAGGGTACCGCGGCTAAGAAGAAGATCCCCTCTTTTGGCGGCGACGGTACCACCAAGGGCGACGGCTACGGCCCGTGGGACGACGGACGCTACGCCACGCGCGAGCTGTGGGAGGAGCACGACTACGACTTCTGTGCCGGCACCATGCGCTCGACCGCTAACGATGAGGCCCTGGGCGGTTCGCATGCCAACGAGTGGGCGATGGACTACAGATTGAATATCCCCGTGCATGGCCAGAGCGTTAAGGCGACGATCGATTTTCCCGGTGCGGGCACCGCGACAATCGAGGCGACCAAACTCGGTATTGATCAGAAGACCTCGGATCCGTACGCCTTTGCCGTGAGCGCCGTGCTGGCGGGAACGGCCCAGGGCTTGGCCCAGGGCGATACGTCGGTAACGTTCAGGCAGGAAACCTCCGCAAAGCCCGCGGGGCTGAGCGAGGCGAACGGCGGCTACCGCTTTATGGGCTGGTTCCGCGAGTCCGGAGTCAATGTGAACCGCATCGATGCCGATAACGCCTGGTTTAACGGCAAGACCGATGCCGATGCCGTGACTGCCGGCAAGCAGGTCCAGAAGAACGAAGCGCACGAGAAAACGTCGACCTATACCGCCGATAACGCGAAGGGGGCCGAGGCCTTTAAGGGCAACGACCTCTTTATTGCTTCGTACGAGGCGCAGGTGCTGTTCTATAACGTCAAGGGAGAGATGCTCTCGTGGCAGAGCGGCGAGGCGCACGACAAGTCGACGGATTGGTACCGCTATGGTGTCGGTTTAACGCCGGTTGCCCCTGCGGACCGCGGCACTCTATCTGCCAGCGCCACCTTTATTGGTTGGACGACGCAGCCGAGCGGCGAGGCCGGGATGCATGGCGGCTATGCGGCCATTACCTCGCCTGAGCTTGCCGAGCTAAAAAACGCCGGTGCGTTCTATCCTGCCGGCGCTGAGATCACTGTGCTTGGCCCTACCGATTTTTATCCGGTGTACACCGACTATGTGTCGAACATCATGACGGTGTTTGAGGGCAATGAGCAGGATGCAGCCGACGATCAGACTCGGCGCGACGGTGTGGGCAAAACTGACGTTAAGGTTGAGACTGCCGAGGATGGCACAAGCGCGTATACCGTACGGGTGCTCGACGTATCCGGTAAAGCTATATCCGAGGGCGGCGCGCTTCCTGATGGCTACCGCTTCCTGGGCTGGTATGAAAACAAGCAGGCTGCCAATGGGTCCGAAGTTGAGGTTCGCGTGAGCCGCGATCCGAGCTACAAGCTCCCCGGCAACGTGGACCTGACCGTTCCGCATACCTATACCGCACGCTTTGAGTACCGTGTGGACTATTACGTCAAGTCGATGACGAACGACGCCTATAAGGATTCTAGACTCCTCTGCTCTGTGTGGAACGGGTACCAAACCTCGTTTAACGAGCAGGTCGGATCGAGCTACGTGCGAGAGAATATCGTGCACTGGGGTCCCGAGCACGTCGATCACGGACTGAAGGAAAACTATAAGGACGAATGCAATGAGGGGCGCTTTGGGGCAGATACACTCATCGTGGCGCCTTTGAAGGCGTATTCGCATACGGTCAAAAACGATACAGGTGCGGATACCCTGAAAAATGTCATTGCCGATACGGATTTCCCGGGTTCGGGCACGCTGGATGACGAGTGGGTCGCAGGAGCGCTGAAGTTTTACTTTAGGCCGGCGAGCGAGCGATACCATTTAAATTTCTG
Source organism: uncultured Collinsella sp. (assembly GCA_900554465.1). Lineage (GTDB taxonomy): Bacteria > Actinomycetota > Coriobacteriia > Coriobacteriales > Coriobacteriaceae > Collinsella. Next base: position 73 of record USHF01000169.1, on the reverse strand, counting down.
GACCCTTGAGCGCCAAGGCGGATACCTGTCTCTTATACACATCTCCGAGCCCACGAGACATGCGCAGATCTCG
>USHF01000168.1 GCA_900554465.1 uncultured Collinsella sp. | reverse complement strand
TGTATAAGAGACAGCCTTCTGGTCATGCCTTGCCTTTTGAATGACAAATTGTCGCTCCGGACGTCGCGCAGCGTCGGCCGTTCGGTAGAACGGCGGAACCTAGAGATCTCCGCCGGCGCCCAGTAGCTTGCGCATGACTTGCTCGGGGTTAACCGAGCCATCGCGCGGGGCCAGGGCGGTGATCTTCTTCTGCATCTTGTACTCGTGCAGCTCATCCTCGAGCTGGCGCACGCGAGCGCGGAGCTTCTCGTTCTCGCGCTCGCGCTCCTCGGCACGCTCCTTCATATCGAGAATGCGCACCACGCCGGCAAGGTTGATACCCTCGTCAGTCAGCTGGTTGATGAGCTCCAGACGCTCGATATCGGCACGCGAATACAGGCGTGTGTTACCGCCCGAGCGCTGGGGGTTCACCAGGCCCTTAGACTCGTAGACGCGCAGAGTCTGCGGATGCATGCCGGTCAGCTCGGCCGCCACGCTGATCATGTACAGCGGTTTGTTCCTATTGTCCTCGGCCATGCTACCTGACCCCTTTCCGTCTCGTTATCGTCCATCATAAGCCCGCGGGCGCGGGCGCGCGCCGCGACCGCCCTAGTGCGTCGCCTTGTAACGGTTGACCTTCTCGCGATAGTCGCGCGTGTCGGCCTCGCGCAGCTTGGTCATGGCATCGCGCTCGTCATCGGATAGGTTCGTGGGGACCTGCACCTTGATCTCGACGAGCAGCGCGCCCGTACGGCCACGGTGCTTAACGTCGGGCGCTCCCATCTCCTTAAAGCGGAACTTCTTGCCCGTCTGGGTACCCGCGGGCACTTTCAAACGGACCGTCGCACCGCCGGGTGTGGGCACGTCCACCGTGCAGCCGAGCGCCGCCTCGTAGACCGAGACCGGTACCTCCATGGTCACGTCGGCGCCTTTGCGCTTGAACAGCGGGTGCTCCTCCACATGCGTGGTCACGACCAGGTCGCCGCGCTCGCCACCCGCAACGCCATACTCGCCGCGACGCTTGTAGCGTAGCTTGCCGCCATCGACCGCGCCCGCGGGCACCGAGACCGTGATGGTCTGCTGCTCGCCTGTCGAGGGAATGCGATAGGTGACCTTGTGCGTCACGCCGCGAAACGCGTCCTCGGCCGAAACATCGACGGTCAGCGACAGGTCGCCGCCCTTGCGAGCGCGGCTGCGACCCGCGCCGGCACCGGCAGCGCCCGCAGCCCCGGCAAAGCCCGAGCCCCAATCGCTGCCCCAGGCGCCGTTGCCGCTAAAGATGCTGTCGAAGATGTCGCCCCAGCCGCTGGCGCCCGCGCCGGCACCGTAGCCGCCGCCATATGCGCCGCCCGCGCCCGGCATGCCGCCAAACATGAGCATCTGGTCGTACTCTTTGCGCTTCTTCTCGTCCGAAAGCGTCTCGTAGGCCTCGCTGATCTCCTTGAACTTGGCCTCGTCGCCGCCGGCATCGGGGTGATATTTTTGCGCGAGCTTGCGAAACGCGCTCTTGATCTCTTTGTCGGAGGCGCTCTTGGATACGCCCAGGATGTCATAGAAGGTTTTGCCTGCAGCCATCGTAGCTCCTCTCCTGTTTCATCCGCCGCCCAGCGGGCGGCGGCTCATGCTTTCATATGGCACTAGGCCAGAAAGGGCCCCGGGTGTTGCCCCGGGGCCCTTCTCAATTACTCCTCGGTGCTCTCGGCCGTATCGGCCGAAGCATCCTCGGGCGCCGCTTCGGGCTCCGGTGCGGGGCGCTTCTCGCCACCGTAGGTCACCGTCACCATCGCGGAACGCAGGATGCGATCCGCCATGCGGTAGCCCTTCTGGTACACGTCGTTGACGGTCTCGTCGTACTGCGATGCGTCCTCGACGCGACCCACAGCCTGGTGCTCGAGCGGATCGAACGCCTCGCCCTTGGGGTCGATGGGCTCAACGCCCTCGTGCGCAAACACATCGAGCAGCTTGGCATGCACCGCATCGACGCCATCGACGAACTGCTTAAAGTCGTCGGCAAGCTCTTGGCTGCGGGCATGGTCGATCGCGCGCTCGATATCGTCGATTACCGGCAACAGCGCGGTGACAAGCTTCTCAGTCGCGCGGTCGCGCTCGGCGATGCGCTCGTTGGCGGTGCGGCGACGGAAGTTCTCCCAGTCGGCCTGCAAACGGGCGGTGCGCTCGGTGGCGTCCTTCGCCTTGTCCTCGGCAGACTTCTGAGCCTCTGCCGCAGCATCGAGCTCGCTGCGCACGTCGGCAAGCTCCTTTTGGGCCTGCTCGAACTTGAGCTTAAAGTCGTTGTCGGCGGCTTCCTCACCGGCGCGGATAGCGGCTTCCACCATCTCGTCCTCGGTCATCGTCGCCTCCTTGTTGGAATCCTCTACCTGGTTCTCGGCAGCCTCGGCGGCCTCGGCCTCGTTGGCCTCGGTATCGTCGACGGCCTCTACGGGAATCTTCACGTCCTTCTCCTCAGAGTCAACGGGGGCGGCGCCAGCGGCAGCCGCCTCCGTGCGAGCTTTACGGGCGGACATGATTACTTGTCCTCGTCGTCCACAACCTCGTAGTCGGCGTCGACCACGTCATCGTCGGCAGGCTGGGCGCCGGCGGCACCGTCGGTCTGCTGCTGAGCGTCGGCGTAGACAACCTGGGCCAGCTCGTAGGCCACGGACTGCAGGGACTCGCCAGCGGCCTTGATGGCCTCGACGTCAGAGCCCTCGAGCGCCTTCTTGGCGTCGGCGATAGCGGTCTCGGCCTTGGACTTCACATCGGCGGAAACCTTGTCGCCCAGCTCGTTGAGGGTCTGCTCGGTGGAGTAGCACAGGCTATCGGTCTGGTTGCGGACCTCGACCTCCTCCTTCTGCTTCTTGTCCTCCTCGGCATGGGCCTCGGCGTCCTTGACCATGCGATCGACTTCGTCGTCGGACAGAGCGGTGGAGCCGGAGATGGTGATCTGCTGCTCCTTGCCGGTGCCCTTGTCCTTAGCAGAGACCTTGACGATGCCGTTGGCGTCGATGTCGAAGGTGACCTCGATCTGCGGCACGCCGCGGCGGGCAGCCGGGATGCCGGTCAGCTGGAACTTACCGAGCGACTTGTTGTCGCGAGCAAGCTCGCGCTCGCCCTGGAGCACGTTGATCTCGACGCTGGTCTGGTTGTCGGCAGCGGTGGAGTAGACCTCGGTCTTGGAGGTCGGGATCGTGGTGTTGCGGTCGATCATCTTGGTCATGATGCCGCCCATGGTCTCGACGCCCAGCGACAGCGGGGTAACGTCGAGCAGCAGGATGCCCTCGACGTCGCCGGTGAGCACGCCGCCCTGGACGGCAGCGCCGTCGGCAACGACCTCGTCGGGGTTCACGGACATGTTGGGCTGCTTGCCGGTCATGGTCTTGACGAGCTCCTGGACGGCGGGCATACGGGTGGAGCCGCCGACGAGGATGACCTCGGTCAAATCGGAGAGCTTAAGCTTGGCGTCACGCAGGGCGTTGGTGACAGGCTGCTTGCAGCGCTCGAGCAGGTCGCGGGTGATCTTCTCGAACTCGGCGCGGGTCAGCGTGTAGTTGAGGTGCAGCGGGCCGGACTGGTTCATGGTAATGAACGGCAGGTTGATGGTGGTCTGCTGGGCGGCGGAGAGCCTGTCTCTTATACACATCTCCGAGCCCACGAGACATG
>USHF01000167.1 GCA_900554465.1 uncultured Collinsella sp. | reverse complement strand
AAGAGACAGGTTGACTCCTACATCCCCAACCCGGATCGTGAGGAGGACAAGCCCTTCCTGATGCCCATCGAGGATGTCATGACCATTTCTGGCCGTGGTACCGTTGCTACCGGTCGTGTTGAGCGCGGTGAGCTCAAGCTCAACGAGCCCGTCGAGATCGTCGGCATCAAGGATACCCAGAACACCGTCGTTACCGGTATCGAGATGTTCCGTAAGTCCATGGACTTCTGCGAGGCTGGCGACAACGTCGGTCTGCTGCTCCGCGGCATCAAGCGCGAGGACATCGAGCGCGGCCAGGTTCTCTGCAAGCCCGGTTCGGTTACCCCGCACACCAAGTTCACCGGCGAGATCTACGTTCTGACCAAGGAGGAGGGCGGCCGTCACACCCCGTTCTTCGATGGTTATCGTCCTCAGTTCTACTTCCGTACCACCGATGTTACCGGTACGGTCAAGCTGCCCGAGGGCACCGAGATGGCTATGCCTGGTGACCACATCACCATCGAGGGCGACCTCATCCACCCGATCGCCATGGAGGAGGGCCTGCGCTTCGCTATCCGCGAGGGTGGCCACACCGTCGGTTCGGGCATCGTCTCCACGATCATTGAGTAAATTAGCTCTTTGATATAGCTGACTTAGAGAGAACCCGGCACTTATAGGGTGCCGGGTTCTTTTCTACGCGGGGCTTGTTCCCTGACGATTGCGCTTCGCTCGCTCTTAAGCCGAGCGTGAGGGATCGATTAGCTCTCGATGGCTTCATTGATGTGTTCCAAATATGAATGGATCCACCGAGAACCAATTGACTCGAGGTTTTCATTGACAGCACTTACGTGGAGCTGATAAAGTAACAACTCGTGCCCGTACGGGGCGGAAATGAAAGGTTCAGGATACATGCGTACTCTAGTTACTCTTGCGTGCACTGAGTGCAAGCGCCGCAACTATACGACCACCAAGAACAAGTCGACCATGCCTGATCGTATGGAGATCAAGAAGTATTGCCCCTGGTGCCGTCACCACACGCTGCACAAAGAGACTCGCTAGTCTCTAGTCACATACGCCAGTAGTTCAATTGGTAGAGCATCGGTCTCCAAAACCGAGTGTTGAGGGTTCGAGTCCTTCCTGGCGTGCCAGTCATTATTCCGTAAGCTCCCAATCGGGGGCTTACGGTTTACTCATGTATAAGCGCATTGCGCGGAGGTAACCCAAATGGCCAACAAGAAGAACAAGAAGAAGGCACAGCAGCAGGCGCCTGCCAACAAAGCTGCCGCCAACTCCAAGGTTGAGGCCAAGAAGGCCGTTGCCAAGAAGAGCGAGAAGGCTGCGAAGTCCAAGAAGAACGAGAAGCCTGGTTTCTTCGCCCGCACCAAGAAGTATTTCGCTTCGGTGAAGTCCGAGATGAAGCGTGTCACGTGGCCCGATAAGAAGGAGCTCGTGAACTACTCGGTCGTCGTTTGCGCTTCTCTGATCGTCGTCGGCGTCGTCATCGCTCTGCTCGATGCTGGCTTTGGCGAGGCTCTTGCTCTGTTCTCTGGATTGAGGGGCTAAACCATGTCTAAGCGTTGGTACGTCGTTCACACTTACTCTGGATACGAGAACCGCGTTAAGTCCGATCTCGAGCATCGCATCGAGACCATGGGCATGCAGGACCGTATCTTTGATATCGAGATTCCTATGGAGCGCGTCACCGAGATCAAAGAGGGTGGCAAGCGCGAGACCAAGGATTCCAAGATTTTCCCGGGTTATGTCCTGGTTCGCATGGAGATGGATGACGATGCGTGGACGTGTGTTCGCAACACGCCCGGTGTCACCGGTTTCCTGGGCGGCAATGGCAAGCCCGCTCCGCTTTCCCGCGACGAGTACAATAAGATGACTCGTCGTCCCGGTAAGGGCGATTCGCCCAAGCGCACCTCGGTTGATATTGAGGTCGGCACGTCCGTCCGCGTCACCGATGGCCCGCTTACCGACTTTGATGGCAAGGTCTCCGAGGTTAACACCGAGGCAGGCAAGCTGAAGGTCACCCTGATGATCTTTGGCCGTGAGACGCCGGTCGAGCTCGACTTTAACCAGGTTGCTGTCATCGCTTAAGTTTTCGTCCGTTCGCGCGAGCGTGCTTCTTCTGTGACTGCTCATCTCAGGAGTGCTTCTAACACGTGCGTGCTTACGATATAGCAAGTACTTCACACTCGTGATTCGAAAGGAATGACCATGGCTGAGAAGAAGGTTGCCAACGTCATTAAGCTCCAGATTCCTGCTGGTGCAGCTAACCCCGCTCCTCCCGTCGGCCCCGCCCTGGGCGCAGCTGGCGTGAACATCATGCAGTTCTGCCAGGCCTTTAACGCCGAGACGCAGGACAAGAAGGGCGACATCATCCCCGTTGAGATCACTGTCTTCGAGGATAAGTCCTTCTCCTTCATCACCAAGACCCCGCCGGCGGCTCACCTCATCAAGAAGGAGCTGAACCTCAAGTCTGGTTCCGCTAAGCCCCAGGCCGACAAGGTCGGTCAGCTCTCCCAGGAGCAGCTCACCAAGATCGCCGAGATCAAGATGCCGGACCTCAATGCCAACGACATTGACGCCGCCAAGAAGATCATCGCCGGTACCGCCCGTTCCATGGGCGTCACCATCGCTGAGTAGCGATTTCTTTTGGTAATGACGGGTGCTCCAACCGGGGCGCCCGTTAAATGTGTGCAATAGGGCACACGATACGATGTGGGAGGGCTCGCGCCCGTTTAACCACAGGAGGTAATGCACATGGCTAAGCATGGTAAGAGCTATAACGCCGCTGCCGAGAAGATCGACCGCGCCACGCTCTACACCCCCCTTCAGGCTGCCAAGCTCATCAAGGAGCTCGACACCGCCAAGTTCGACGAGACCGTCGAGGCCCACTTCCGTCTGGGCGTCGATACTCGTAAGGCCGACCAGAACATCCGCGGCTCCATCTCCCTGCCCCACGGCACCGGCAAGACCGTTCGTGTTGCCGTCTTCGCCGAGGGCGAGAAGGCCCGCGAGGCCGAGGCTGCCGGCGCCGACATCATCGGTTCCGACGAGCTCGTCGCCCAGATTCAGAAGGGCGAGATCAACTTCGACGCCGCTATCGCTACGCCGAACATGATGGCCAAGGTTGGCCGCATCGGTAAGATCCTTGGTCCCCGTGGCCTCATGCCGAACCCCAAGCTCGGCACCGTGACCATGGACGTCGCCAAGATGGTCTCCGAGCTCAAGGCCGGCCGCGTTGAGTATCGCGCCGACCGCTACGGCATCTGCCACGTGCCCCTGGGCAAGAAGTCCTTCTCCGAGCAGCAGCTCGTCGAGAACTACGCTGCCCTGTACACCGAGATCCTGCGCGTCAAGCCCTCTTCTGCTAAGGGCAAGTACGTTAAGTCTATCTCCGTGTCTTCCACCATGGGCCCTGGCATCAAGGTCGATCCCGCTATCCAGCGCGACTTCCTGGCTGAGTAACTTTTAGTTACTGCCTGAGCAAAGCAAGCATTGCTAAAGAAACCCGGTTCTGTCTCGTGCAGTACCGGGTTTCTTGCTATCTCGGGCCAAAACCACCACAACGGGGACAGGCACCTTTGTGGTGGCTTGGGCACTTTGGCTGTCTCTTATACACATCTCCGAGCCCACGAGACATGCGCAGATCTCGT
>USHF01000166.1 GCA_900554465.1 uncultured Collinsella sp. | reverse complement strand
CTACACGTAAGGAGTCGTCGGCAGCGTCAGATGTGTATAAGAGACAGATGCAGATCGAGCAGGAAATCGCGGTCGGAAACCGCATCGAGCGAGTTGGGAATCACGCCCGCAAAGCCAAGCTCGGCAGCCGTCATCTGACGATCGAGCGGATAGCTCGTACCGGCAAGCGCGGCAGCACCCAGCGGGCAGTTGTCGGCGGCATCAAAGGCGGCCTTCAGGCGCGTAAAGTCGCGCGCGAACATCCAGGAATACGCCAGCAGATGATGCGACAGCAGCACGGGCTGAGCGTGCTGCATGTGCGTGTAGCCCGGCAGAATCACCTTGTCGTACTTCTTGGCCGCATCCACCAGCACATGGCGCAGCTCAAGATTGGCCTCCATGAGCTCCTTGGCCAGCGCCTTGACGCCCAGGCGCGTATCGGTCGCCACCTGGTCGTTGCGTGAACGCCCGGTATGCAGGCGCTTGCCCGCCTCGCCGATGCGACGGGTCAGCTCGCTCTCGATGGACATATGAATGTCTTCGTCGTTGATGTCGAAGGTGAAGTTGCCGGCATCGATATCCTGTTCGATTCCGGTCAGGCCCTTGGCAATCGCCTGCTCGTCCTCGGCACTGATGATGCCCTGGGCCGCCAGCATTTTGGCATGCGCCTTAGAGCCGGCGATATCCTGCTTATAGAGATGTTTGTCGACCGGCAGCGACGCGCCAAACTCCTGCGTGACCTCGGCCACGCCCGCCTCAAAACGACCGCCCCAAAGAGCCATGGAACCGTCTCCTTTCTCCAAATACCAAAACAAGCGCCCAAAGCAATGCGCCATATCGCTAAAGCGATTTTTCAACCGCTAGTTTTGCATATTCCCCACCATGCGCGGGGCCATGTAGCTAATTTGCAAAGAAGTGACGCACCATGCACTTGGCACCCAACGTCTCCCTCCGGATATTGCCCTGCGAACCGTCAATCCAAGCCTTCAGGCTCATAGGGACGTCCTCGACCTTTGCGGCATCGAGCTCGGGCGCGAGGGCAAGTAAAGCATGCGCGATGACATTGAACATATTGGATACTCCTCATATATATAGGTGCAGAGCCGCCAAATTGATAGAAAGAGCCCCGCCGGACAACCCCGGCGGGGCTCGGACTCAGCCGCAAGCGCGGCATCATATATGCGGGCGGAACGTAGGGGCCACCGATGTTAAGAAGTGTCAGCAAGCATAACGAAAGGTAGGGACCCCGTGCGCCCGTTTTGTATCACGCGGATGGGCCGCGCGGATACCAAAGGAAGGAGGCGCTAGGCCTGGGCGGCAGCAGAGCTGGGGCCCTGGACCTTAGCCCACGTCTTGAGCGACAGCGTATCGATCTCGATAAAGCCGGCGCTGGCCTTCTCGTCAAACGTGGTGTCGCGGTCGTAGGTAGCCAGACCGTAGTCATACAGGCTAAACGGGCTCTTGCGGCCGACGACATGACAGTTGCCCTTAAAGAACTTCAGGCGGACGGTGCCGGTCACGAACTTCTGTGTATCGGCCATAAAGGCATCGAGCGCGTTTTTGAGCGGGCTGTACCACTGGCCGTTGTATACGGCGGTGGCCCAATCCTGCTCGAGCTTGATCTTGGTCTTGAGCAGGTCACCCTCGACGCAGATGTCCTCGAGCGCCTTGTGGGCGGTAATGAGCGTCAGGGCGCCGGGAACCTCGTAGCACTCGCGGCTCTTGAGGCCCACCAGACGATCCTCGACCAGGTCGAGACGGCCAAAGCCGTTGTCGCCGGAGATCTTGTTGAGCGCGATGACGATCTCGGAGAGCTTCATCTTCTTACCGTCGACGGCGACGGGCTTGCCGGCCTCAAACTCAATCTCGGTATACGTCGGGGTATCGGGCGTGTCCTCGGGATTCTTGGTCATAACCCAGGCGTCGTCGAGCGGCTCGTTCCAGGGATCCTCCAGGTGGCCGCACTCAATGGCACGACCCCAAAGGTTGTCGTCGATGGAATAGGGGTTGTCGTTGGCGCCCTCGGGAACCGGCACGTTGTGGGCGTGGGCATAGGCGACCTCGTCGGGACGGCACTTCAGATCCCACTCGCGAACCGGGGCGATAACCTTGAGCTCGGGGTCGAGGGCCTTGACGGTAGCCTCAAAACGAACCTGGTCGTTACCCTTGCCGGTGCAGCCGTGGGCGACGTAGGTCGCGCCAAACTCGTGAGCGACCTCGACGAGCTTCTTGGCAAGCAGCGGACGAGACAGGGCGGAGAGCAGCGGGTACTTGTTCTCGTACATGGAGTTGGCGGCGATGGCCTTAGTCAGGAACTCATCGGAGAACTCGTCGCGCAGGTCGAGTACCTGGCAATCGAGAACGCCCAGGTCAAGTGCCTTCTGCTTCTTGGCATCCAGGCCGGTCTCCTCCTGGCCCACGTTGCCGCAGACGCAAACGACATCGAGATTCTTCTCGTCCTGGAGCCACTTGACACATACGGATGTATCAAGACCACCGGAATATGCGAGAACGACTTTTTCCTTGCTCATGGCTGTTTCCTTTCGCCCTTGGTAGCTAGTTAGAACATCGGTCAGTTGCAAGTCACCTTGAGGTCAAAAACCGTGCAATATCAGGTTATTCAGCAGAATACATCACAGACATGCCCTAGAAACATGCGGCTATGTCGTGCTTAAAACCCAACGACCTCAAAATGACTCTGTTGAGGCATTGCGCCCCATGCGGACAGAGACGATTGTTATCGTCGTCGGGAAATTGCGCGCTGGCGTCGGATGGCATTGTCTGCAGTGGTGATGATCTTTACGAACTGCATCTGCCTCTCCTTTCACGTATCGCCGGGCGCAATTCTAATATCGTAAACGGTACCTTTTCCTCGGTAAGCGGTTGTTTTTCCGTCTCCGTTTTCGATGTTCGCTATATTACGCTAAAGTGCCCGCAGCACAAGCGACAAATTCAAATTTCTGAAAAGTTTTTTCATTAGTTTGTGAAGCGTGGTGCAAATACGCTCCGTTCCTGCGAAAATACGGCCGACTACGAGTTGATGGTTATAACATCTGAAACAATCTCGAAACGAAAGGCTCGCTTTTATGCAAACTTACGAATCGGACGCCAATATCGGAAACATTAAGCTCATCGCCGTCGACATGGACAAGACGCTGCTGACCGACGAGCGCGTGCTGCCGCAAGGCCTTGATGAGCGCCTGGACAAGCTCGCCGACGCCGGCATCGTATTCTGCCCCGCCAGCGGACGTCCCGCCCCCAAGCTCGAGGAGATGTTCGAGGGCATCAAGAACCGCCTCGCCTTTTGTCCCGACAACGGAGCGTGCGTGATTTATCGCGGCAGCTATATCTATAAGAGCAATATCGACGTGGAGCTGTATCAGCAGGTCTTGAGCCGCGCCTCGGAGGATCCGCGCGCCGTCCCCGTCCTGTGCTGCTTCGACAAGTTCTACGTGCTTGCCCGCGACCATCAATACCACGACGAGATCAGCGTCTACTACAACACAATCAACTACGTCGACAGCTTTGATGGCATTGATATCGAGTCCAACAAGATCTCGATCTTCTTCCCTGCCTATGATGCCGAGCCCGCATTCCGCGAGACCTATAGCCCCGAGTTCTCGGACAAGCTCTACGTCACCAACGCCGGGCGCGAGTGGATCGACTTTA
>USHF01000165.1 GCA_900554465.1 uncultured Collinsella sp. | reverse complement strand
CACGTAAGGAGTCGTCGGCAGCGTCAGATGTGTATAAGAGACAGCTCTTGCCATCTCCATAGGCCGCAGCGCGGCGAAAAGCACCGCCTGCTCGATATGGCTTCCAAAAATGCGCGCCATGCCCTCATGCGCTACATGATGCGCACGGGGTATGCTGACGATCGCACCAATCAAGCGCTCCTGGAGCTCGAAAGCGCGCTGGCGCTGCCTGCGCCGCCGTTGCGCATCGAGTGCTTCGATATCTCGACGTTGCACGGCACCTTTACCGTCGCTTCGATGGTGGTATTTACCAATGGCCGTGCCGACAAGGGCCAGTATCGTCGCTTTAAAATTCAGGCCGAATTGGACGAGGCGAACGACTTCGTATCGATGTCCGAGGTTCTGGGGCGTCGCTATGCTCCCGAGCGCATGGCGGACGAGCGCTTTGGCTCGCGCCCCGATTTGCTCGTTGTCGATGGCGGCAAACCGCAATTGACCGCTGCAATTAAGCAACTTGAGGCGCTTGGCCTCGATATACCAGTTTGTGGCTTGGCAAAGGCCGATGAGGAAGTTTTCGTGCCGTGGGACGAGACCCCCGTCGTGCTGCCGACCGGCTCCGCTTCGCTTTATCTGATCAAGCAGGTTCGCGATGAATCCCACCGATTTGCGATTACGTTCCATCGCGAGTTGCGCGATAAGGCTATGACGGTTTCGGTGCTTGACGACGTTCCGGGCGTGGGACCCACCAGAAAACGTGCCATTATGCGCCATTTTGGCTCGATGAAGCGTTTGCGCGCGGCAAGCGAGCAGGAGATTGCGGAAGTTCGAGGCGTTCCGGCCGATGTCGCCAAAGCGGTCCACGAGGCACTTGTTGCATGGAATGCCGAGCGCGCCCAGGCATCGGCCAGCCGTTCCGAAAACTAAACGCGCTTCTAAACAACTGATATACATGATTGGCTGATTTTCAATCATTTATTTCGCGGCGATTACCTGCTGATTTCGGGTTTTATTAACGCTAAAACGTTTGACTAGCCATGGTGAATAACCCTGCTATCCTGCGGGTTGACGAAGACTGATATCTCACCTCGTCGATACATACTGTCTGTCGAATCGTTTGTCAATGAATTCGGTGAACGGTAGTAAACACCGTTCAAGCGTATGTATGTATCGGTCGCCGAGCGCTGCACCCAAGTTGGGTTTGTCGGTAGGTAAGGTATATATCGTCCGCAAGTTGCGCGGGGGCAAGTCTAGGTGCTCCCGGGTAAGATTCTCTATTGATAGGAGAAGACATGGCCATCATCAACAAGGGTATGTCCAGGCGTTCGTTCCTCGGCCTCACCGGCAGCGTCGCTGCTGTCGCAGGGCTTGGTCTCACCGGCTGCGGTGGCAGCTCTAGCGACGAGGGTTCCGCTTCCGGTTCCACCGATTCCGCCAACCGTGGCGGCGGCGTGATCACCGCTGGTTCCGCTTACGCTCCGTCCAGCTTCGACCCCGCCAGCACCGGCTCCGCTGTGGGCCTGGGTGCTAACTGGCACGTCGTCGAGGGCCTCTACGGCATCGATTACCACGACTACAGCACCTTCAACGAGCTCGCCACCGACGACCCCAAGTCTGTGGACGACACCACTTTCGAGGTTACCATCCGCAAGGGCGCCAAGTTCTCCGATGGCACCGAGGTCACCGCTGACGATGTCGTTGCCTCCTACACCGCTTGCGCCGCTTCCGCTACCTATGCTCCGTTCTTCCAGCCCTTCGAGTCCATCGAGGCCAAGGACGCCAGCACCGTGACGGTCAAGACCAAGGTCCCCAACTTCTCCCTGCTCAAGGATCGTCTGGCCATCGTCCGCGTTACCCCGGCCACCCAGACCGAGGAGGATCGCGCCAAGCAGCCGATCGGCTCCGGCCCCTGGATGTACGACTCTATCTCCGATACCGAGATCACCCTGGTTCCCAATCCCGAGTACAACGGTGAGTATGCTGCCGAGGATAAGAAGATCCAGTACAGCATCCTGACCGACCCCACCGCTCGCGTTACCGCTCAGCAGGAGGGCTCCACGCTCGTTATGGAGCTCGTTACCGCTGACGCTGTCGACCAGCTCGAGAGCGCCGGCTGCAAGATCGATAACGTTCAGGGTTTCGGCACCCGCTTCATCATGTTCAACGTCGCCAAGGAGCCTTGGAACAACGTCAAGGTCCGTCAGGCTGTCATGTATGCGCTCGACACCGAGAAGATGGTCAGCAACACCTTCGCCGGCCTTGCCACCGCTGCCAGCTGCTACCTGCCCAAGAGCTTCACCAACTATCATGAGGCTTCCACGGTGTACAAGACCGACGCCAAGAAGGCTAAGAAGCTCATCGAGGAGTCCGGCATCACCCCGGGTGCCATCACCCTGCGCACCACCGACAACGAGCAGATTAAGGGCATGGCCGCCCAGGTCAAGAACGACCTCGACGCTCTCGGCTTCGAGGTGACCATCCAGACCGATACCTCGCCGGCCACCTACGCTGCCATCGACGGCGGCGAGGCCTACGATATCCTCCTTGCCCCTGGCGATCCGTCCTGCTTCGGCGCTGACCCCGACCTGCTGCTCAACTGGTGGTACGGCGACAACGTCTGGATGCAGACCCGTTGCCCGTGGAAGGAGTCCGCTGAGTGGGAGAAGCTCCACGGTCTCATGGACGAGGCTCTTGCCGCCGAGGGCGACGAGCAGCAGAAGAAGTGGAACGAGTGCTTCGACATCATCGCCGACAACGCTGTTCTGTACCCCGTTGTCCACGTCAAGACCGTCTCCGCTTCCTGGGACGATCCGTCCACCGCGCCCAACGGCGAGGCCCTCGATGGCTTCAAGGGCATCGGCACGACGAGCATGTCCTTCAGGGGCGTCGCGACCGTCAAGGCCTAAGACTCGCTTGAGTCATATGTGGGGCGTCGGTCGTAAGGCAACGTCCTCATAGTTGAAACAAAGACCCGGGCGGCCTCGATGTCGCTCGGGTCTTGTAATGAGTATCCATACTCATATACCAGTTGGTCCTACCGACAAAAGAAAGGGGAGAGAACGTGAACAACTTTCTACGTTTGATTGGAAGGCGTCTCGTGGCGCTGCCGATCATGGCATTGGGCGTCACCGTCCTGGTGTTCTTCCTTATGTCGTTCTCCAAGACCGACCCCGCCTATACGGCGTTGGGTGACGGTGCCTCGCCCGAGGCGGTTGCCGAGTACCATGAGAAGTATGGTCTGGACGACCCCTGGCCCGTGCGCTACGTGCGCTACATGGGCGATCTGATCCATGGTGACATGGGCACCTATGGTGCTGCTCGCAACTCCGTTGCCAATCGCATCTCCACGGCCCTGCCCGTCACGATGCAGCTGACCTTCATCGGTCTTGCCATCGGCGCGGTCGTCTCGTTTTTGCTCGGCGTCATCGCGGCACTGTATCGCGATAAATGGCCGGACCAAGTGATCCGCGTCTTTTCCATCGCCGGCCTGGCAACCCCGTCGTTCTGGCTTGCCGTTCTGTTGATTCTGCTGTTCTCTTCCTACCTTAAGGTGCTCCCGGCGTCCGGTGCTCTGCCTCACTTCACCACCAACCCGGCTGGCTATCTGGGACGTATGATCATGCCCGCTATCGCCCTGGCATTTCCGCTGACGGGTCAGATGACTCGCTGTCTCTTATACACATCTGACGCTGCCGACGACTCCTTACGTGTA
>USHF01000164.1 GCA_900554465.1 uncultured Collinsella sp. | reverse complement strand
TGGCCCAGCAGGGCAAGGCGCCGCTCGCCTCGATGGGCATCGATGCGCCGCTGGCCTGCCTGTCCAAGAAGACGCGTTCGTTCTTTGACTACTTCTATCAGCTGTTCGCTCAGGTCACGAACCCGCCCATCGACGCCCTGCGCGAGCATATGGTCACCTCGACCACGCTCTACCTGGGCAACCACGGCAACCTGCTCGAGGACTCCCGTACGGCCTGCCAGCTGGTGCGCCTGGAGCGCCCGCTGCTGAGCGAGGAGGAGTTTGACCGCATCTGCGCCATCGACCGCGTGGGCTTTAAGACCCGCCATTTCCGCGCCGTGTACCGCCGCGATGCCGGCGAGGGCGCGCTGCAGGCTGCGCTCAAGCAGCTTGCCGAGGACGTTGAGGCTGCGGTCCGCGACGGCGTGAACATCGTGGTGTTGAGCGATCGTGCCGCTGCGGGCGAGGTGCCCGTGCCGTCGGTGCTCGCCGTGGGCTGCGTGCACAACCACCTGATCCGCGCCGGCGTGCGCACCTTTGCCGACATCGTGGTGGAGTGCGGCGACGCCGTGTCCCCGCACGACTTTGCGGCACTGGTGGGCTACTCCGCGAGCGGCATCTATCCGTACAACGCACACGCGTGTATCCGCGATCTGGCGGCGCGCGGCGACCTGGACGTGACGGCCGAGCAGGGCATCGCCAACTACAACAAGGCTGCGACCGCCGGCATCGTCTCCATCATGTCCAAGATGGGCATCTCCACGGTGCAGAGCTACCATTCGGCGCAGATCTTCGAGGCCGTGGGCTTTACGTCGGAGTTCGTCAACGCGTACTTCGCCGGCACGGTGAGCCGTGTGGGCGGTATGGGTGTCGAGGACGTCGAGCGCGAGCAAAATGAGCGCTACGACGCCGCGCTCGCTATCCTCAAAAGCCCGGCTCCCGATCAGCTGCCCACGCTGGGTTTGACCAAGTGGCGCCCGCTCGGCGGCGAGGACCACCTGATTGACCCCCAGACCGTCTACCTGCTGCAGGCCGCCTGTCGCGAGGACAGCTACGACGCCTTTAAGGAGTACAGCGCCCGCCTGCACCGCACCGGCCGTGCCGTGCGCCTGCGCGACCTGCTGGACTTTGATGCCAGCGGCCGCACCCCGGTGGCGCTCGACGAGGTGGAGCCCGCGCTCAACATCGTCCGACGCTTTAACACCGGCGCCATGTCGTACGGTTCCATCAGCAAAGAGGCACACGAGTGCATGGCCATCGCCATGAACCGCCTGCACGGCCGTTCCAACTCGGGCGAGGGCGGTGAGAATCCGCGTCGCGAGACCCCGCTGGCTAACGGTGATTCCAAGAACTCCGCGATCAAGCAGGTGGCAAGCGCGCGCTTTGGCGTAACGAGCCGCTACCTGTGCAGCGCCTTCGAGATTCAGATCAAGATGGCCCAGGGCGCCAAGCCCGGCGAGGGCGGCCACCTGCCCGGCAAGAAGGTCTACCCCTGGATTGCCGAGGTCCGTCAGTCCACGCCTGGCATCGGCCTGATCTCGCCTCCGCCGCACCACGACATCTACTCCATCGAGGACCTGGCAGAGCTGATCTTTGACCTTAAGAACGCCAACCCCGGCGCGCGCGTGTCGGTCAAGCTGGTCAGCGAGGCCGGCGTCGGCACCATCGCCACTGGTGTTGCCAAGGGCGCCGCCGACAAGATTTTGATCAGCGGCCACAACGGCGGCTCGGGTGCCGCTGCTCGCGATTCCATTTGGCACGCCGGTCTGCCGCTGGAGCTCGGTCTTGCCGAGGCCCAGCAGACGCTGCTGCAAAACGGCCTGCGCTCGCGCGTAGTGCTCGAGGCCGACGGCAAGCTCATGGACGGCACCGATGTTGCCGTCGCCTGCCTGCTGGGTGCCGAGGAGTTTGGCTTTGCGACCATGCCGCTCATCTCCATGGGCTGCCTCATGCAGCGCGACTGCCAGCAGGATACCTGCCCGGCCGGCATCGCCACGCAAAACTGCCGCCTGCGTCGCGGCTTCCGCGGCAAGCCCGAGCACGTTGAGCACTTTATGCTCTTTGTTGCCGAGCAGCTGCGCGAGGTCATGGCGAGCCTGGGCTTCCGCACCGTCGACGAGATGGTCGGCCATCCCGAGTGTCTGCGTCAGATCGAGGTCCCGGGCAACCGCAAGGCAAACCTGCTCGATCTGTCGTCCGTGCTGGCGAGCGCGACCTGCGAGTTCGGTGCTCACATTCCGGGCGCCGACGGTCGTCACTTCCTGCCGCAGATGGCCGCGGACAGCGAGCTCGACAAGACGCTCGACTCCACGTTGTTTGTGCCCTATACGGCCGATGCCCGTGCGCACCTGCGTCCGATTCGCTTCCGCGCCGATATCGCCAACGTCAACCGTTGCGTGGGCACCATCCTAGGCAACGCGGTGACCAAGGCGCATCCCGAGGGCCTGCCCGCCGGCTCCATCACCATCGATTGCGATGGTTCGGCCGGTCAGAGCTTTGGCGCCTTCCTGCCGCGCGGCATCACGCTCAACGTGTGCGGCGACGCCAACGACTACTTTGGCAAGGGCCTTTCGGGCGGCGAGGTGTCGGTGCGCCCCAACCCGCAGGCGACCTACAAGTTCGACGAAAACATCATCGTGGGCAACGTTGCGTTCTTTGGTGCCACGAGCGGCCGCGGCTTCATTAACGGTCTTGCCGGCCAGCGTTTTGCCGTGCGCAACTCCGGTGCCACCGTGGTGGTCGAGGGCTGCGGCAACCATGGCTGCGAGTACATGACGGGTGGTCTGGCGCTCATCCTGGGCGAGGTCGGGCAGAACTTCGCCGCCGGTATGACGGGTGGCGTGGCTTATGTCTTTGACCAATACGGCACGCTCGATGCCCGTGTGAACCACGAGAGCGTTGAGCTTAAAGCCCCGACGGCCGGCGAGCTGGCGCAGATTCGCGAGCTCATCCAGGAGCACGTGGACGTGACGCAGAGCCCGCGCGGCATTAAGCTGCTCTACAGCTTTGAGACGATGAGCAAACACTTTGTGAAGGTCATTCCGACCGAGTACGAGCGCGTGCTGGCGATTGTCGCCGCTGCCGAGGCCGTCGGCAAGACGCATGCGCAGGCCGAGGAGTTGGCGTTTGACATCGTGACCGGTCGCGCGAGTGCCGCGGATGTCGCTCGCTTTGATGTCGCGGGCGGTGTTGCGGGTGCTGTGCCCGCCGCCGCCAGCTCTGTTGCCTCGACCAAGAAGGAGGCGTAAGTGCCATGGGTAAGCCCGGTGCTTTTCTTGATATCGATCGCGTGACCCACGAGCTTCGCCCCGTGGAGGAGCGCAGCCGCGATTTCGATCCGCTGTACGTGGAACTTGATGACGATGCACGCCGTGCCCAGGCGAGCCGCTGCATGATGTGCGGTGTGGCGTTTTGCCAGATGGGCGCGAGCTTTGGCAAGGCACGCCCGAGCGGCTGCCCGCTGCATAACCTGATTCCCGAGTGGAACGAGCTGGTGTACCGCGGCCGCTGGGACGAGGCTGCCGAGCGCCTGTCGCTCACCTCGCCCATGCCCGAGTTTACGAGTCGCGTGTGCCCGGCGCTGTGCGAGGCCGCGTGCAACCTGGGTTCGGTCGACGGCCAGCTCACGACGATTCACGACAACGAGCGCGCGATCAGCGACCATGAGTGGGCAAACGGCGGCCCACGTCGCTTTGAGCCGGCGGGGGAGGGCGCACCCACGGTTGCCG
>USHF01000163.1 GCA_900554465.1 uncultured Collinsella sp. | reverse complement strand
GCATCGGTCGAGGGCGCATCCATCCTGCCATCGTTGGCATCGTCGCTCGAGTCGTCATTCGAATCAGGCGTCGGCGAAGGTGCCGGCGTGGGCTCGGGCTGCACGGACGTTGCCGCGGAAGCCTCGTCCTCGGCGATATAGACGAGGCAATCCTTGAGCTCATTGCGGTAGCGGTTCTTCCAGCCCTCGTGGTACTGGGGCTGGCTTGCATACTTGGTCGCCACATTATTGACCACGCTGTTGGAAAGCGCCGTCACAAACTCGCGGTCGGTCATACTGTTAGAAAGGTTTGCCCAGCGGAAAAAGTCCTGGCAGCCACCGGTGCCGCACATATTGGTGATACTCCACACCATACCCTTGACGCAGTCGGCACGGCCGGAAATGTCAATACCAAGGGCGCTCTTGAGCCACGCCTCGGTCACCGCATAGTACGAGTTATACGCATACGCATCCTGTAGAGCCGAAAACTCAGCAGGGTCGGCGTTATAAGCACGCTGGAAGGCCTCCTGCGCAATACGGCCCAGCTCGGTGAGCTGGCCGTTCGCATACATGGGGTTGTTCACGTTGGAAATCTCGCTGCCGCGATCGATCGCAGCCTTAAGCATGCCGTACTTAACAGAATCGTAGTTGTAGACCTGCTTCATAAACGGAACGAGCGACCAACGACGGTCGAACTGGTAATAACCAAGCGCGTTGTAGCCGTCGCCATACGAAAAGCCCTGGTTATAGATGCCGTGGCTCTCATATTTGGTGAAGTACTTCATCTCGGCGGTCACGTTGACAAACGAAACACCCTGAACCGACCTCAGCACGCCCGAGAAGGACTGCTGGGTGTAAAGGCCCTTATCGATATCGGTGGCATCCGAGGCAACACCCGGCGTGGGCTCCTCGGCAACAGCAGTCACAGGCGCGGCAACGGCGCCAAACGAAAGCGCCAACGTGAGCCCCGCGACAATTGCGGAATGCTTGGGCTGCATAGATCCTCCCTGCATTGGTGTGGTTAAAGAGCAGTTTGCAAAGATGAATTCAGTATTACAGCTCCCCGTTTGTTGCACAACAACCCATCGGCAAACGGCAACAACCCTCCGCGAAATCTTAAGGAATTAAACAAACTGGTCGTCGGGCACCAGAAGAAGCTCGCCGTAACGCTCCATAAGCCCGTCTCGCAACTGACAGAAAGCGGGGATATAGACGTTCAAGATGCGCTGAATCAAATCCTGAGCGAGCTTATTGTCATAGATATGAACGTTCGTATTGCGGTCTCTGAGCATATCTAGCCAGGCCGCCTCATCAATAAAGTCGTAGAATCGGTAGGCCTCCTTCAAGATGGCACGAGGAGACCCCGACGCGGCAAGCGTGGCACCCTCATACTCGAGCAGACGCTTAAGGAGCGTAATTGAGAGACCGAAAACCTGCTCATAGATATACGCACATCCGGAGACAACATAGTTGTTATCGAAATCTTGGAATCGAGCTGTCTCTAGCAGTGCCAGACGCGAATCAAAGGCTTCGTACGACTTCACGAAAGCCAGCCCCTACAGCTTAATGTCGAAGTTGATCTCGGGGACAGCTGCCAGGTCGGCCAGCGTCACGCCGTCAACGTACTTTTCGATCACGTCGTCCAGCCCGCGCCAGAACTTGACGGTGGAACACAGGTCACTGCGGGTGCAGCTGTTGTCGATGCCGTCGCACGCCACCGGAGCCGTGCTGCCCTCGACGGCGCGCAGGATGTCGCCGGCACGCACCTCGGCCGGGTCCTTGGCCATCATGTAGCCGCCGCCCTTGCCGCGCACGCTCTTAAGCAGGCCCGCCTTCATAAGCGGACGAACCAGCTGCTCCAAATACTTTTGCGAGATATGCTCGCGGTCGGCAACCTCGCGCAAGGCAATCTTGCCCTCGGCATCACCGAGCGCCGCGATATAGATCATCAGCCGGAGGGCATAGCGGCCCTTGGAAGAAATGAGCATACCTACCCTCCCATCGCATCTGGGACAACATAACCAGCTTTGTTTGTCCCAAATCTTAAGTAAATGGGACAAACACAACAGGTTATTTTGTCCCAGAATTTGAAAAGTCGAGTGGATTAGTCGGGTTTTCCCTTGACTAACGCCGAACCCATAGTAACTTTATTCCGAGAAGATTCCTAGGGTTTAGTACACCTATGAGTACACCATATACAGAGAGGGACAGCATGAGTGCGAATCCGCTGCTTTCCATCGAAGGTCTGACCGCCTCCGTGGACGAGAAGACCATCCTCCACAACGTCAACCTCAACGTCGCCGCCGGCGAAACCCATGTGCTGATGGGACCCAACGGCGCCGGCAAGTCCACCCTCGGCCACCTGGTCATGGGCGACCCCGTCTACACCGTGCAGGACGGCCGCATCGTCTTTGACGGCCAGGACATCACCGAGCTCACCACCGACAAGCGCTCGCGCGCCGGCCTGTTCCTGAGCTTCCAGGCACCGGTCGAGATCCCGGGCGTGCCGCTGTCGAGCTTTTTGCGCGCCAGCATCGCCGGCCGCCCCGGCCTGGAGATGAAGGGCAAGGAGTTCCGCCGTCGCGTCAAGGAGCTCGCGGCCGAACTCAACATGGATACCGCCTACCTCAACCGTGAGCTAGGCGTGGGCTTCTCGGGTGGCGAGAAAAAGAAGGTCGAGATGCTCCAGCTTCTGCTGCTGCAGCCTAAGCTCGCCATCCTGGACGAAACCGACTCGGGCCTGGACGTCGACGCCCTGTCCACCGTCAGCCATGGCATGGACGCCTACCGCAAGAGCTGCAACGGCTCCATGCTCATCATCACGCACAACACGCGCATCCTGGAGCATCTGGATGTCGACCGCGTCCACGTTATGGTCAAGGGCCATATCGTGCGCGAGGACGACGCCTCGCTGATCTCCTGGATCGACAAGAACGGCTTTGAGACCTTCGAGCGCGAGGCCGCCGAGCAGCGCGCCCAGGCCGAGGCCGCCGCTGCCGAGCAGCAGGCGTAAAGGGGCGACGCAATGACCAAGAACCGCACCGAGGTCGCGGACATCGACCGCAGCCTCTACGACTTCACCTATGGCGAGGAGGGATTCGAGCGCCTCGACGCCGGCATCACGCCCGACATCGTGCGCGAGATCAGCGCCAAGAAAGACGAGCCGCAGTGGATGCTCGACCTGCGCTTAAAGTCCCTCGAGATCTTCAACCGTTTTCCCGACCCGACGTGGGGCCCCTCCATCGAGGGCCTGGACATGGACAACATCGTCACCTACGTCAAGCCCAACACCGACCAAAAGCACGACTGGGAGTCGGTGCCCGACGACATCAAGAACACCTTTGAGCGCCTGGGTATCCCCGAGGCCGAGCGCAGCTACCTGGCAGGCGTCGGCGCGCAGTACGACTCCGAACTCGTCTACCACAACATGCAGGACACCGCGTCCAAGATGGGCATCGTCTACTCCGGCATCGAGGAGGCCCTGCACGATCCGCAGTGGGAGCCGCTCATCCACGAGAAGTTTATGACGCTCATCCCGCCCACCGACCACAAGTTTGCGGCCCTGCATGGTGCCGTGTGGTCGGGCGGCTCGTTTGTCTACGTGCCCAAGGGCACCAAGCTCGACTTCCCGCTGCAGAGCTACTTCCGCCTTAACGCCAAGGGCGCCGGCCAGTTTGAGCCACGATGGAGCTGCGGAAGGTCTGGATGCCGCCGCTCTTGGAGATACCCTTGG
>USHF01000162.1 GCA_900554465.1 uncultured Collinsella sp. | reverse complement strand
CGAGATCTGCGCATGTCTCGTGGGCTCGGAGATGTGTATAAGAGACAGACGTTATGAGGCTCCGTTGCTGCTGGGCTCCGATAGCACCTACACCTATAAATATCCGTTTATCCATACCGAGCAGACGGTAGACGACACGCCCGAGCACGGAAAGGAGGGTGACGTTAATCCCAATCTGACACTCGAAGCCTCTCCGACCGATGACGAGATGGCTGTGTCTGGTTATAAGTTCTTGGGCTGGATTTCGACTGCCGAGGTCCAGAAGGATTCTGCCGTCTGGAACTATATCTACGACGTCGCCGGCGACCCCTATGTGACGAGTGATCCGGATAAGGCAGAGCCGTATCTGGCGACCGACGAGTCCAAGGTCACCCAGTGGCAGGATGCGTATCCCGTGTACGTAAAGTACGACGTTAACTACACCACCAACCTGCATCGTGCCGGTTTTGAGGGTACTTCCGAGGTGAATGTTCCTAGGTATGACATCACCCCTAATCTCAATGTGGACACCGATCCTGCCACGGCAACGGTGACCCCTGATATCGAAACGACGGTATACAAGTCCGGCGGCGAGTTATATAAGCTAAATAAGGTCGAGGTCGAACTTCCGAATGGTGAGGTCAAGGAGCTCGATTCTGCCGACGGTAACTCATATTCCTATCAGGTGGAGCCCGGCGGGACCTATACATTTGTGGCGTACTATTCGCCGTTGGCGGTTGTGTACCATCTCAATGCCAGGGATGTGGACGGTAAGGTAGCCCAGCAGGGCGATTCTCTCGGCAGCCTTAAGGACGGCATCCCGCTGCCAACGTATAACGTTGGCGACATCGATGCTGCAACGAACGCATACAATGCCTTCGTGGGCTGGACGGAAACTAAGCCGGTAGCTGGCAGCGGTTATGTCGTTTGGTCGGACGGCGTTTCCATGGTGAATAAAAACACTGTGGTCAAGGCCCCCATGGAGCTGTACCCGGTCTACCGTGCCAGTGCGGTGCGTGTCCAATCAAATATCGATACCAATCTGGATGCCCCCGATTCCGTGCGTTATCTTTCGCGCACCGACTCTGGTGATCAAATTTCGCTGGAGGTAAAAGCTGCAACTGAGGTTGTCGGCAAGGATGGCACCAAGTACGACTTTGTTGGTTGGTCGCGTGACTATGAATCCGATAACAAGTACACCCTGATGACCGGTGACGACAAGTATCCCCTCGAGGGTAATGAGCCCTTTAAGAGCGCGATGTACACTGCGGTGTACAAGATCACGCCGTATAAGGTGCGCTATCACGGTGTTGACGGGTCGGTTATCTTTACGGCGACGGTCGACTCGGGCGACGAGCGCGCGCAGGACGGCAAGCCCGGCTTCGTCCACACGGTCGATGTTCCCAAGCTGGACGAGGGCGGCAATCCCGAGATGGAGCAAAAGTCCGTGGCATACGACCCGGACGCCTACTCCAAGATCGTCGCGCTGCTCGATGAGCAGGCGGCCGCTGACGGCAGCGTTAAAGAGCTGTTCTTGGAGTGGCGATGGGTCAAGGCCGACAATTCCGCCGAGTCCTGGAACGGCTACAAGGATAAGCCGGTCAAGGGTGATATGGACTTGTATCCCGTGACGTACCGCGTAACCGCCAGTGACACGTCCGACCCTGACAAGCCCATTAACGAGACCGCTCAGCTTAAGTGGCTGCTCGATCCCACCGCCGACAATACGGTCGATGACAATGCCGATAAGGCACCGTTTAAGGCCTGCTTTGCCGAGCCGTTTATGGGAACGCAGCTGACTGTCACAGTTAAGCAGGCGAGCTACGGCCCTGGTACATCCATGACGGAGGAGCCCGTAAACGACAAATATGTCTCGCTCTATAGCTTGGGCTCGGGCAATGGCTCGTTCGACCTAGCCAATCGTCTGGAGTCCAAAAAGACGGGTGAAGGCGAACAGAGCCCCGGTAATGCCGTGTTCAACTTTGCCCAGACTCATGCACTGACAATCGTTAAAAAGACTACCGATGCCAGCGCTATGGGACAGACGTTCCGCTTTAAGGTGGCATGGAAGGCGTCGAAGGATTCTCCTGCTGAGACGCGCATGGTCGAAGTGAAGGTCGATAAAACGCAGCAGGAAAACGGCGAGACCTGGTATGTCGGCAGTGTGCAATTTGCCGCGCCGGCGGGTTTCTATACCGTCGAGGAAGACACGGCTTGGGCGTGGCGTTACGAGGGCGAGCTGAGCACGCCGGGCAAGGCGCCCGGCAAATCTGCCGAGCTCAT
The DNA here is from genome assembly GCA_900554465.1 of uncultured Collinsella sp. Lineage (GTDB taxonomy): Bacteria > Actinomycetota > Coriobacteriia > Coriobacteriales > Coriobacteriaceae > Collinsella. Next base: position 1,517 of record USHF01000162.1, on the reverse strand, counting down.
CATCTCGTCTGCCTCGAGTGTGAGCGACACCGTGGTGACGTGCGTCAACACGCGCGCGAAGGACAAATGGATCGATGGCGGCTCGCGTGCCAAGAATGTTTGGGAAAACGGCACGTTGGGGAGGGAGGACTAGGATGACTAAGCGCAAGCAGATCGTCGCCCTCCTTGTCGGCGTTCTCCTGCTGGCTGGCGCCGCTGGTACCTTTGCGTGGCTTTCGGTTACGGGCGTGCTAGTCAACGAGTTTGGTTTTGGCTCGGTGAAGCCCTCGGTGGACGAGACGCTCGACAATAATGTGAAGAGCGACGTTGCGGTTAAAAATAGCGGTTCAGCTCCGGCATACCTGCGTGTTGCGGTGGATATCTACTGGCAGGACCAGGATGGCGCGCGCCTGTGGGATGAGCCAGTTTCCGGCACCGATTACACCATTGAGTGGGGCGATAAAGTCGATGCTGCCGCCACTAACAGCCCTTCATCTTGGGTTCTTGCGAGCGACGGGTTCTACTATTGGACGTCTTCTGTCGCGCCGATGGGCAAGACGGACGTGCTCATCAAAAAGGTCAAAAAGGTGACTCAAGAAAATGTCGACGGTAAGAACCTGGTCGTCGACATTTCGACCCAGGCAATTCAATCCACGCCCGACGATGCGGTCACCGAGGCATGGAGCTGTACGGTCAAAGATGGCGTGCTGGTGCCGCCGCACGGAGGTGCGTGAGTATGGCGTTCCCGATTCGCAAAGGCGTTGCGCGCTCCGCGCGTTGCGTGGTCGCGGTCATTCTCTGCGTGGTTGCGCTCGCCGTTCCCGCCCGCGCGTTTGCCGATAGTCCCGCGATTGCCTATGACGGAAATGCGCGCCAGCTGACGGTAACGGGGGCGACGGGCTCCTCGGGGGAGCCCGATCTGTTTTTGGCCTTTAAAGATCTGATGCCCGGCGATGTGCGCGATCAGCAGATTGAAGTTCGCGCCACGGGCATAAAATCCCAGGTGCGCGTGTTTGTACGTGCCGTTGTCGATCACGAGACGGCACATATGCTGTCTCCCATCACATTAACGGCGACTGTGGGCGATGCCTCTGCAGGTTGGCTCCAGACAGGAACACCGGGCAGCGTGTTCGCCTATCCCACGGAAATCGCCACGTTTACGAGCGATGGCAGCACGGTGCTCAATCTGCAGCTAAGTGTTCCGACGTCGGTAGGCAACGAGCTTGCCGGCGCAAACAAGACCATTCGCTGGCAAATCACCGCCGAGGACGATGGCGAGAAGATCCCTGTGCGGCCTGCTGGCAGCAAGAAGCCTGGCTTGCTTGGTCTGGCGGCAACGGGCGACAACACGCTCACGTTGCTTTTGGTTTTGCTAACTCTTGCCAGCATCGCTTTTATAGCCGCGCTACTTTTGTCCCGGAGGGATAAGCGCTAGGTCCATCTTCTAAATGAAACGCCCTCCCGGGCGGCGGGCACGAAGTTCCCTGCTCTACAGTCCTGCGCAAGACGAAGGCCACATTAAGTGGCCTTCTTTGCGT
>USHF01000161.1 GCA_900554465.1 uncultured Collinsella sp. | reverse complement strand
CGGCAGCGTCAGATGTGTATAAGAGACAGGCGGCGGGTGTTGCCCGAGTTCTTGCCGCCCACGATGACCATGCAGTCGCAGCGGTTGGCAAGTGTGGCTGCTGCCTGTTGACGCTCACTCGTGGCGGCGCAGATGGTGTTGATCACGCGCAGCTCCTGCACGCGCGGGGTGATAGCAGCCACGACCTCGGCGAGGTTCTGCGCAGTCTGGGTGGTTTGCACGACGAGGCCTACCTTGCCCTTGAGCGACAAGGCGGTGGCGTCGGCGGCACAGCTCACGACCTGTGCATCATTGCCGGCGTGGCCCAAGATGCCCTCAACCTCGGGATGGCCCGGCTCGCCTACGACTACCACGCGGTAGCCCTCGCGTACCAGGCGCTCGGCGGCCACATGGACCTTCTTCACGTAGGGACAGGTGGCGTCGACCACGGTAAGGTCACGCTCGCGAGCGGCATCGATCACCTGCGGCACCACGCCGTGAGCGCGGATGATCACGGTGCCCGATGCGGCATCGTCTAGGGTCTCAGCCAGACCGACGCCTGCCTCGGCGAGCTCGCGCACCACGATGGGGTTATGGATGAGCGGACCCAGCGTGTGGACCTGAGCGCTCTCCCCTGCCTGCGGCGCGGCGGCCAATGCCATGTCGAGCGCGCGCTGCACGCCGTAGCAGGTGCCGGCGTGAGCTGCAATCTCGATGGTGGGCGCGGTGGCTTGGTCGGACGCAGTCGCGGCGGTGTTCGTCACGTTCTCGCTCATGGCTAGAACCTGCCCGGATGCTCGGCGCACAGCTCGTCGCGCATGGCGTATACGCGGCTCATAGCCTCGGACTCAAACCAGGCCAGGCGCTCCGTGCGCCTAAGCCCGGCCGGCGCGTCCGAAAGCGAGACGGCCTTGCCGGCACGAATCCAGCACTTCTTGGGACGCATGAGCTTTTTGCCCGCGGGCGTGATGTCGGACCAGCCACAGATGGCAAGTGGGTTGACGGGCGCCTTGCCCATCTGAGCGATGAGCGCAAAACCGCCATGGACCTCGGGCTTGATCTCGCGCGAGCGGATGCGCGTGCCCTCGGGGAAGATCAGGACGTCCTCGCCGCGCTGCAGCGCATGCTGGGCGGCGCGCAGGCACTTCATGTCGGCGGTGCCACGCTCCACGGGAATGCCGCCCACGCGGCTAAAGGCCCAGCGTACGATCTTGCTCTTGGCGAACTCGGACTTAAAGATGGGGCGGATGCGGCGCCCGCCAAAGAACAGCGCCGTCTCCACGGCCAAGAGCTCGGCCATCGAGGTGTGGTTGCAGATGACCACGCTGCCGCGTCCGTCCTGGCGCTCAAACAGCAGGTCAGCGTCCTCGACCTTCCAGCGCCACATGAGCTTGGAGAAGGCCCACAGGATGGCCATGACCACGACGACGGTGCCGCGGATGAGCGCCGGGAACTCGGCATAGGGGGCGTTGTAATAATCCTCGGGCGTCTGCTTAAACAGGCGCATGGGCTACCTCCTTTGGTTGATGAGGTCCTCGATAATGCGGACGACCTCGTCGATGGTATGGGCGGTGGAGTCAACGTGCACGGCGTCCTCGGCGGGCACGAGCGGCGCGACCTCGCGGCTGCTGTCAAGCTTGTCGCGCTGCTTAAGGGCGTCGAGAGTCTCGTCGACCTCGGCCTCGAGCTGCTCGGCAGTAAGCGGCTGGGCGTCGTTTTGGTGACGCTGCAGCACGCGGCGGCGGGCGCGCTCGCGCGGGTCAGCGGTCAGGAAGACCTTGACCTGCGCGTTAGGGAACACGACGGTTCCGATGTCGCGACCCTCGGCCACGATATCGCGGTCCTCGGCGGCGCGGCGCTGATGGATGAGCATGGCGGCGCGCACGCCCGGGTAGGCCGAGACCTTGGACACGTTGGCGTCGACCTGCGGGGTACGAATGGCGGTCGAAGCGTCCTGGCCGTCAATGGTCAGGCGCGTGTCCTCGCCGGTGCCGTTGGTAAAGCGAATCTCGATCTGCTCGGCGAGGGCGTCGATGGCCGCCTCGTCGTCCAGATCGACGCCGCGGTCGAGCGCGGCGAAGGTGACGGCGCGATACATGGCGCCCGTGTCGAGCTTGTTAAAGCCCAGCTGGCGGGCGATCTCCTTGGCGATGGTGGACTTGCCGGAACCGGCGGGGCCGTCGATGGCGACGATCATGCAATGCTTCCTTTCGATGGTTGACGTGCTGGTATGGTTCGCGGGCGCTGGGGCACGGCGGGTTGCCTAGCCCGTGTAGCGCTCGCGGTAGGTGTTGCGCTTGGGTGCGGAGCCGTGGCTGCCGTGGTGACGCGTGCGGCTGGCGGGCGTGTCTTGGGGCTTGCCGCCGTTGCGCTTGGCGCTCGCCTGCTTGGGCGGGATGCCGCCGGCCTTGAGGATCTGCACCTCGCGGTCGGTGAGCTCGCGCCACGAGCCTTTGGCCACGTCCACGAGCTCCAGGCCGGCAAAGTTGCTGCGATGCAAGCGGATCACGGGATGGTGAATCTTGCTCAGCATGCGTTTGACCTGGTTTTTGCGGCCCTCGCGGATGATGACCTCCACGGCGGTGGTGCCGGGCTTGACGCCTTGGGGAGCTACGGCCTCGGCCTCGCGCGCGTTGATGACGCGGCAGATTGCCGGCTGGCACAGGCCATCGTCGAGCTCGATACCACGGCGGAGCGGCGTGAGATCGAGCTCGGTCAGCGTCCCGTCAACGAGCGCCTGGTAGGTTTTGTAGACGTGCTTGCTGGGGTGCAGCAGGTCCTGCGACAGGTCGCCGTCGGTGGTAAAGAGCAAAAGGCCCGTGGTGTCGCGGTCCAGGCGGCCCACCGGGAAAAGTCCCGGAAAGCGGTCGCGGGGGACCAGGTCGGCCACGCAAGGGCGCTCCTGCGGATCGCTCATGGTGGTGAGGTAGCCGGTCGGCTTATAGAGCATCAGGTACACGGCGCCCTGGTTGAGCTTGACGGGCATGCCGTCGACCTCGATATGGTCGCGGTCGACGTCGACCTTGGTACCTAGTTCGGTCGCGACCTGGCCGTTGACGGTCACGCGGCCGGCGGTCATTAGGTCCTCCGAGCCGCGGCGGCTCGCCACGCCCGCACGCGCCAAAAAGCGCTGCAGGCGCATGGTGTGCGGATAGACGGGCTGGGTGTCGGTTGCGGGTATTGCGTTGCCCATGGCGCGCGTCTCCCCTACTTCGTTAGTCCTCGTCATGCAAATCCTCCGAGGTCTCGTCGACGACCAGGGTCTCCAAGTTCTCGACTGCCTCAACATCTTCAACATCGGTATCGAGCAGTTCGCGCTCTTCGTCCAGGTCCTCGGCCTGCTCCTCGAGCGTGGACTGAATGCTGCGGCCGCTCAGGCGCTCGCGGATAAATTGACGCGACTGCTCGTCGGGGGCAAACTGCTCCAGGTCGGGCAGGTCGCGGGTGGAGCGCAGACCGAACTTTTCCAAGAAGGCGTTGGTCGTGCCGTAGATGATGGCTTGACCGCGCTGGGGGTCGCGGCCGAGTTCGCGCACCAGACCCTTGTCCACGAGCGACGCGATGACGCCGTCGGAGTTGACGCCGCGGATGCCCTTGACCACCTCGCGCGTCACGGGCTGGTGGTATGCGATGACGGCCAGGGTTTCGAGCGCCGCCTGCGACAGCTTTTGCGTGTCCCAGCTCAGCACGTAGGCCTCGACCACGTCATGGTAGGCGGGATGCGTGAACAGGCGCCAGCCGCCGGCGACCTCGCGCAGCTGAAAGCCGCGGTTGGCCTCCTCGTACTCAACCTTGAGCTCGGCGAGCAGCGACGCGCACTCGCCGAGCTC
>USHF01000160.1 GCA_900554465.1 uncultured Collinsella sp. | reverse complement strand
ATCTACACGTAAGGAGTCGTCGGCAGCGTCAGATGTGTATAAGAGACAGGGTTGGAACGACCGGCCACATCGCCGTAATCGTCGCCGTTGCGCTTGCCGTCGCGACGCGCCTGCTCAAGCTTCTTCTTGCTCTTGGACTTGCCGCGCTTGGTCTTCTTCTTCACCTTAAAGGCGGCAGGATCGCGCTCGGGATCGACGGCGGGCGGGTTGGGACCCACATGCAGTTCGCCGGCATCGTAGATGTCGGCGGTCTTGTCCATGAGCTTCTCGATCTCGTAGAACTCGTCGACGTCTTGCTCGGTCACAAACGTAATGGCCCAGCCCAGCTCGCCGGCGCGGCCCGTACGGCCAATGCGGTGGATATAGTCGGTCGGCTCGGCCGGCACGTCAAAGTTCACGACGTAGCGCACGTCGCTAATGTCGATGCCGCGGGCGAGAACATCGGTTGCCACCAGCACGTCGACGGTGCCGCCGCGGAAGGCAGAAAGCGCGCGCTCGCGCTGGGCCTGGCTACGGTTGCCGTGAATCGCGGCGGCCTTGATGCCCTTGCGCTCCAGACGACGGCAGCAGCTGTCGGCGCGGTGCTTGGTGCGCATAAAGACAATAGTGCGCTCCGGGCCTTCCTTCTTGAGGAACTCGGGCAGCAAGTTGTTCTTGGCCTCGATGGACACCGGGAACACAAACTGGTCGACGGTGTCGGCGGTCGACGTGGCGGGCGCGATCTCCACGCGGGCCGGATCGCTCACCAGGTCGGTGATCTCGCCCACGGCTTCCTCGTCAAGCGTCGCCGAGAACAGCAGCGTCTGGCGCTCGGGCGGCGTCTCGCGCACAATGCGGCGAACGGCGGGCAAAAAGCCCATGTCGAGCATGCGATCGGCCTCGTCGAGCACCAGGACCTTGACCTCGTCCAGGTGGCAGGCACCCTGCTCGATTAGATCGACCAAACGGCCCGGCGTTGCGACCAGGATGTCGCAGCCGTACTTGAGGGCAGCGGTCTGGGGCTTGTAGCTCACGCCGCCCACGACGGTCACGGCGACATGACCGGTGACGTCGGCAATTTTGCTTGCGACCTCGTCGATTTGCTGGGCAAGCTCGCGCGTAGGGGTGATGACGAGCATCACGGGGCCACGACCGTTGCCCTCGGGCTTTTTAGCACCGCGACGACGGTTGCGGGAGCCGCGCTCGCGCACGGGTTTGGGAGGAGCGATGTGCTCCAGATTGTTCATGGTCGGCAGCAAAAAGGCAGCCGTCTTGCCGGTGCCGGTCTGAGCGGCGGCAAGCAAGTCGCGGCCTTCGAGCACCACAGGAATCGAGCCGGCCTGCACGGGCGTCGGCGCCGTGTAGCCCAGGTTCTCGATAGCACGGAGCATCTCGTCGGAAAGGCCCAGCTCGTCAAAGGCGGGCAGGCTCTCGGTAGCGGACTCGACGGCCTGGGCAGCATTTGCCTCATCGGCGGCATCGAAGGCAGCCTGGGTCATGGCCTCACGGGTCTCGTCCAGGATCTCGGCGTCGGTGACGTCGGATACAGAATTACGCATATGTTGTTGTTCCTTATCTGCACGCGCAATGGGCACGGCATGCGGCCGCGCGGGCGTGCTTGGTAGTGCGCTAATACATACAAAAACGGGTGCGCACAGAGAGGACGTTGCTCAGCACGCTGGCGATCGCTTTGGCAGCCCTATCACGCGCCGTCCAGACGCAGCAGCTCTAAGCGATGGAGCAGATTCGCCGCCGGTTAGTATACCCGTACTCCGCATGCCCCCACGTAAACCACAGATGACGAGGCGGACGCAGCGGGTCTGGGCCGATTGTCTCAATCTGTAACAGATACAGGCCGAATCTTCCTCTACGTGTTACAGATCGAGACAAACGGTCGACACGGCCCACAAACGTCTCAATCTGTAACAGTTACGGAGCAAAACCGGCCCCAATTGTTACAGATCAAGACAGAGGGGAATTTCCGTCCAGTCCAAACCAAATCTCTCAGTCTTCCTGCAATTTCGAACATGTGGCCTATAATGTTGCTTTGGTTACGCTATATATTGCGCAGCCATTTAATACGTCGCCCACCGGGGGGCATTAATTCCTATCGCCATATTGGTTAGGAAGCAATCAAAGGAGGTATCCGTGGCAACAGAGACGCCTTGCTCGGTCCTCTATAACGATATTCGCTCGTTCGGCGGTCTTAAGCATCTCGAAATCGCCCGAATGCTTATCAATGGAAACTCCTATCTCGGCAGCACCTTGCTCGAGAAATGCTCTTCCAACCGCTCGTATCTCACCCGTTACATCGTCCATCGCGAGCCCGACCAGTGCGCACCCGCCATCTACAGCGACTTTACCGTCACCACGCTCAACCTTTCCGCGGCAATCTGCAGCAAGCTCGGCGGCGGCGAGTCCGCCTATCAGGCAATCGCCGAACACTATCGCGGTCCGGCCGCCAACGAAATGATGTCGGCTCTCGCCAGCCACAAGCTGGACAGCCGCCTATATGCAAATGCCCTCAATCGCATCGACAACTTTGACGGCAATGCCGTGCGCGAAAAAAGCACGCTCTTCTTGATGCTCTTTGTGGCAACGGGTGCACTTGCCGATCCCGTTCAAGGCGTGGCCACCGTCGAGCGCTTTTGCGACAGCAAGACGGGCGGGCACTTTGGCACCACCGAAACTACCGTCGGACGTGGCTTTATGGGCAGCCTGGAGCAGCCACGCACCGTCGCCCCCAACCTCGGCTTGCTTAGGACGCACGCCGGAAACAGCGTTGACATGCAGATCCACCCCCTTACGCGTGACCCGCGCGGCACGGTAATTGGTTCTTTGCCCAAAACCTCGCCCAGCATCACCGATGTAGGCGCTGATGCATCGCGTGAGCATCTCCGCATTTGGCTCGAGGGTGGGCACTGGTACGCCCAGGGCCTTGGGTCGACCAACGGCACGGTGCTCGAATCGGGCGCGGGCGACGGCGGTATTGTGATTGAGCCGCCCCGCGACCAACGAGAGCCCGGCAAAGTCTATCCCCCCGTGGAAATCGCCAACAGCGACAGACTCCATCTGGGTCTCTACACGACATTCCTTGTCATTGTGGACTAGCGCGGACGGCGATCGAAAGACGGTCGCCGTCCGTCTTTCGTCTTCCACCTTCTGCGTCGTAAACGACAATACTCAGCGGTATACGTGGGCAGTGCGGCTATCATGGTATTTTACTGATATCCGCACTGCCCACGTATACGCGCAGCAACCCATGCCAGACAAAGGAACGCCATGGATACTATCGATAGCGCCTATGGCGACAAACTCATCCGTCTCGACACGTTCGATACCGCCGTGGCGGTCGACCCCAGTGCCAAGGACGACGCCAAGCGTCGGTTTATGACGCTTATTCTTCAGACGGCATACCGCGACGGCGGCAATATCGGACATGTGCTTCGCGCGACCAACACAAGCGGCGAGGTTTTTGCCGTCAAGCTACTCAAGGACAACGCCATCCTTTCCGGCCAAGCCCCCGATCGCTCCGCCGAGCAATCGGCCGCGCACCTGGCCAACACCGCCGCGCTGTTCGAGGAGTACCGTCATCTGTGTACCGTCTCGCACCTGCGCGGATTTCCGCGCGTCTATGGCTACGGATCGTGCGAGAACGACCCGCTCATCCTCATGGAGTGGGTCGAGGGCACCTCACTCAAACAGGCGCTGCCCCTGCTTCCGCACGACGCCTTGGGCGGGCTGACCACCCAGATGGTCGCCGCCGTCGGAAACGCCGTGCTTCGTGCGCTCTTGATGACCCAAGGCCTCGTGAATCCGGTCGTCCATCGCGACTTGTCGCCCGCCAATATCATGTTC
>USHF01000159.1 GCA_900554465.1 uncultured Collinsella sp. | reverse complement strand
TTACAACGTGCGTCTCTTGCTAACCTCCCTTCTGCCGTCGAGGTCGCATAATGGGGGAATGAAGATCGCGGGGAAAGGTGGCATTGATGGATTATCGGATGTTGTACGAAAAGCTGGTTGCCGAAGCCGAGGAAAACGGGCTTGGAGGTGAGTTCGTGGATTGGGGGGATCTCCATCAGCAAGTGGCGCGCCGACCCGGTGGCGCTCGCCCTGTACGGATGGCTGCTGGAAAACGAGCCGGAAGGGATGGCCGCGAAGTCGGAAAGGCAAATCGACTGGGAGATGGGAATCGTAGGAATGGCATCGAGCAGGCGGCGTGAGGAAGCGGTGAAATCATGGAGGCGAAGCCCTGGGGCGGCAGAACGGGAAAACGGCGGCTTCCTTGTGGCGCTCGGCCTGTCGAACGCGGAGCGCAGCGCGGCGAACGAGGCCATGATTGCGGAGATTCCCAAAGTGGCGTTCTTCTAGGCGCTTCAGGAAGGTGCTCAAAGCTGTGTCGGGGGCAACGAGAGCCGTTCTAAGGCCTGGTTTCGCCCTCGCATGAGGCGAAGTCGGTTGAGATGGAATCGGAGGCCCTGCGATGGGCCTCCGTCGCTTTGACGGTCATTTCCGGTGAGCTTCCCCGTCCTTCACTGCGAGGTTTTGACCTTGGTTTTTCGGGTTGATTCGGGGTGGGGCTTTCTGCGACCCCCACCCCGGGGGATGCCGACTGCCGACCCCGGTACCTTGTTGACCTGGGGATTTAGAAGCGAAAAACCGAGTTTTCCCAGGTCAAACGGGTTCCGTAAAAATTGTATTTTCCCAGGAAAGGTTCCTCAGGAACCAGGGCAACAAAAAACCCGCCGGCGGCAAGCGGGCGGGTCATGTTAGAATGGCCGTAGGCCGTTTGAGGTAGCAACTCAAACGACGCCGGAAACGAGATAGCAGCTCGCGCCCAGCACCACCTCGTATTGTATCACGAACGGGGGAAGTGCGGCCATGGTAGGTTCATACCATCCACGAAAACGAGTTGCCTCCGACACCAGGAGGTTTTTTTATGCCGTACGCAGACCCGGAGAAGCGACGAGAAGTAAAACGCAAGTATGAGCAGGAGAAACGCAAGCAACGGCGTACGAACTGGATGCTTGTGTTCTACGAGGATCAGTGCCCGGAGTGGCGCGAGGAGCTTGACGAGCTGGGAATGCCGACGTTGGTGTCCCCGTCCCATGATGCCGACGAGTGGACGGAGCGCGACGAGAAGAAGAACCCCAAGCACAAGGCGGGAACGTTGAAGGAGCCGCACCGGCACCTGCTGGCGATGTACGACAACCCAGTATCGTACGACCAGGTGGTGAAGGACTTCGCATTCCTGAAATCCAAGAACGTGAAGTACGTGAAGAGCCTGCCCGCGATGGCTCGCTACCTCACGCACATGGACAGTCCCGACAAAGCACAGTACGACCCGGAGGGCGTTTGCGAGTTCGGCGGCGCGGACTGGCGCGACTTGTGCGCCACGACTTCGGACAAGCACCTGGCGCTGCGGGAGATGCGCGCGTTCATCCGGGAGAACAACGTCGTGGACTTCTACCTGTTCTGGGACTGGTGCGACGAGCACAACGATGAGTGGTCGCGGCTCCTGGACGATTCCTGCTGCTACGCCATCGAGCACTACATGCGGAGCTTCCGTGCGGCTCAGGTGGTCACGCAGGAGGATCGCGAAGCGCTGCGTGCGAAGCGCGGGGACGATGGTTGCCATACGGATTGCCAGACGGGAGCCATACGCGAATGAAGGTGAAAAAAACATATCGTCTCGAACAAGAAACGATAGAAGAACTGGAAAAACTCTGCTCCGACAGCGGAAAATCGGCAACGGAGGTTATCGAAGGTGCCATACACGATGCCATACACGTGCCAGACGTTGAGCGCATCGGAGATGGGTGGGCGCAGACGGTGGCCGCGCTCACGGATCAGCTCGCGGTGAAGGACGATCAGATAGCAAGCCTGGGGCGAGCGCTGGAAGCGGCGCAGGAGACGGCCAAGGCCGCCCAGGCGCTGCACGCGGCCAACGTCCAGGAGCGCGCGCTGGAAAGTTCCGAGCAGAAGGAGAGCCGACGCTGGCGGTGGCCGTGGGATCGGCAAGACGGATAGGTTTTTGCGGGAAAATCCATGGATGCCCCGAACATGGGACACCTGCGGGGATTGACCCATCGTATAACGTCCGAAGGGTGTTTTCAATCGATTGGAGCCAACATGAAAATCGAAGTTGAGTTCTGTAAGTCCGAGACTGCCATCCTCGAAGCAGCTTTCGAGCAGCATAGGGATGAACTGCGCGAACACTGGGCGGTCGATACGATGGCCGACATGGTGAAGCTCTTGGCGATGCACGGCCTTGACAGCCTGGAAGGATTGGCTGGGCTTGGTGATACAATAAGCGAGTGAATATCTTGGTGTTTTGCGGCTGATCCCGACCACGGCGTGGCAATAAACCGCAGATCGTCGGCTCTTTCGGGGATCGCTTGGAGCCGGAACTAACTAAGAGACCCATCTAACATACGTACTAGGGATGGCGTTCCTACTCCATTCCTTCCGTCATTTCGTGGAACGTCACGCCGAAGCCGTCGGCGATCCTCTTCATGTTGTCGATGCTCACGTTCCGTGCGCCGCGTTCGATGTCGGCGAGGTAGGTTGGACTCATCCCGATCAGCGCGGCGAAGCCGCGTTGGGATAGGCCGCGCTCGTCGCGCAGATCCTTGATCCTCAACCCGTATTGCACCCTTATCGTGGACATGCGCCCATGTTCTGGCATGGACGGATGCCGGGTGCATCATTTTGAGTGAGCATTTAGAGCACGACGTGGTATCGTGGTCTGGTCGTAGCGTGGAAGGATATACGGACATGGCCATCGTCATTGAACTTGACGAAATCATGGAGGATCGAGGCGTGTCGCTCAACAAGCTGTCGCACCGAGTTGGGATCACCAACGTGAACCTATCCCGGATTAAGACCGGCAAGGTGCGAGCTGTACGATTCTCGACGCTCGCCGCCATCTGCGATGCGCTGGAATGCCAACCAGGAGACATATTGAAGAACGTTGAGCCATAGCCGTCGATAACGGCCTGACGTTGAAGGAGTTCTTCGCCAAGATGCCGGATTGATGAACGCGCCAGCGACGTTGCTGGAGCAACATCCGGGCGCGTGCTATAATGCAAGACAATCGGTGCCCCGCCCACCCGGGCAGCATCGGTTAACTGACTAAGCCGGTTTTACCTTCCAGGGGAGACCGGCTTTCTTGTTGTCCCAACACCGTCCGTCATTCGTCGCGTCTCCCGACTAGGTCGATCAGCGCGACAACCACCAACAACAACTCGCATACCGCTATGACTGTCTGTGCGTCCATGAGCACTCCTTTCGGAAGCTGCCCAGGACATGACGGAGCACCGCCGGAGATTCTACCACGGGCGCGGTTCCGGCCGCCTCTCGAGCAAGGGGCGGTGCCGCCGCCAGGATCGTGCTCGAGGTTCGGGAAGAATATCCGCAGTGAAGGAGGCGGCGAAGTCAACCAAGACCAGGATGGCGTAGGCGCTTGAAAGCCATGCGGGAATCGGAAGGCATCCGGAAATTCGGCAGTGACAGGGTGCAAGCACCCTGTACCCTCTTTCGTTTCGAGCGGAGCGAGCGAGCGCAAGCGAGGGGCGTTACATCGCCCGCCGGACACGGCACGGAGGCACCGCCTCCGGCTTGCGCGCAACCGGCGCGCTCCAGGGTTCGGGGCGGAAGCCCCGCTGCACGTTGTAGCGCAAAATTTATTTTGTGTTACAACGTGCGTCTCTTGCTAACCTCCCTTCTGCCGTCGAGGTCGCATAATGGG